>JAJRQS010000170.1 GCA_024280135.1 Bacteroidota bacterium
GAAAATTCTGGAACAGCCTACGAACCAGGTAGTGGTTCTACTATCATGTCTTATTCTGGAATCTGTGGTATTAACAATATACAATTTGATTCAGAGCCTTATTATCATGTTTCTTCTTTAAGAGAAATTACTAATTTTATGATCAAAGGAGGAGGGAATTTATGTGCTGAAAAAACAGAAACTAATAATCATTTTCCTGTTTCAACAATTCCAAGAGAAGGAGGATTTTTTATTCCGATCAGTACGGCATTTCGTCTAGAAGGCGAGGGTGCCGATGAAGATGGCGATGAAATGGCTTATAGCTGGGAACAATGGAACTTAGGGCCTCTTTCTGATATCGGTTCTCCGACAGGGAATGCTCCCTTGTTTAAGTATATAGCTCCTAGTGATAAGACCTATCGTTTTTTTCCAAAATTGGGCTCTATTTTTTCAGGGACTTCAGATAAGACAGAAGTCTTACCGACTTACTCAAGAGATTTGGATTTTCAATTTGTCGTAAGAGATAACCACCCTGGAGGGGGAGCTTCTGTTTGGACAAAAATTAGTTTTAAGGCAACAGAAGACGCAGGGCCATTTATCGTAACCTCTCCTGGTATCAATGACAAGGAATGGAATGTAGGGGAATATGCACAAGTAAAATGGGATGTGGCCAATACTGATAAAATGCCCGTTAATTGTAAAGCGGTCAATATCCGCTTGATAAAAGGACAAGACTTTGAAAATAGCGTCTTGTTAGGGGAGGACATGCCTAATAATGGTCTAGCGTATGTAGAAGTACCCAACCTTGTGGCAAATGGATACCACATCATAGTCGAAGCCGCTGACAATGTGTTTTTGGATGCTTCAAATTCTACACACAAAATAATAGAAGCTACCGAGCCTATGCTTTCTGCAGGTATTTCTAAAACAGCTATCAGAATTTGTGCACCTGCAACAGAACAATTAGAGGTGGGCGTAGCCGGAATAGGGGGCTATTCTAAAGTTGCTAATTTGTCTATTTTGGGCAATGTGCCCGTTGGCGCAAATATTAGCTTAGCTAGTACAACACTCAACCCTGGAGAATCGACTAACTTGATTTTAGATTTTGAGAATGTAGCATCTTATGAACCTTTTGATATTCAGGTTGCAGTGAAAGGAGAGGATATGGATACCATTAAACTAGACTTACACATTAATGTCGTTAATTTTGATTATGCGCCTCTTGTACAAATGCTTCCGGCAAATGGTGCAACTGGGATAGAAACATTTCCGACTTTAAATTGGAGTGCCGTTTCGAGTTTTGATTTATTTAATATTCAATTATCAGCTTCTCCTACTTTTGAACCCGAAAATCTTATCGTGGAAAAATTCAATGCAACTGGTACTAGCTATACTTCTACTGCACCATTAGAAGTCAATCATCAATATTTCTGGAGAATTCAAGCAATAAATGAATGTGGCATGAGCCCATGGACTTTGCCAGCAGCATTCTCTACAAAGTATGTTAATTGTAGCGCCGTACCAGCAAGTGACATGCCACTACAGATTCCGACCAATACCCCCGGTACTTTTACGTCTGTTATCACCATCTCATCAAATGGTACCGTCAGTGATTTGAATATTAAACACTTAAAAGGGAATCATAAAAGCATCGGTGACTTATCGCTAAAAATCACCGCACCAACCGGAGAATCTGCTGAGTTAATTAATAATAAATGTTTTAGTTTGAATAAAGAATTTGATTGGGATTTTGATGATGCATCTACACAGACCAATCCTTGTATTTTGGTGGGCCCTATCAAGCCAGAGCAACCTCTTAGTGTTTTTACAGGGCTGAATACACAGGGCGACTGGACATTAGCGGTAACAGATAACACCGTCGGTAACGGTGGAAAAATAACTGATTGGAGCATAGAGCTCTGTTCGGATGCGACACTCAATGCTCCCTTTATTGTTAATAATAAAAAGCTAGCCATTGATGGGGAAGCCGAAAAATCTATCCCAACAGATTTGCTATTGGTAGAAGATGCAGATAATACTGCGGAGGAATTGACTTACACAATAGCGATTAAACCCTTGCATGGCGAAATCAAATTAAATGGACAACCTACCAATACTTTCACACAATCCGAGGTGTCTGCGGGTCAAGTGACCTATCATAATTTTGGTGGACCTGACACAGCAGATGAATTTTATTTTACTGTTTTTGATGGGGCAGGTGGGGTGATTCCAGTGACTAAGTTTGAGATAACTGTTATGCCCGTTGGTTTTGAATTCATAGCGGCTCATGATTTTAAGTTGTATCCAAACCCGACTTCGGATAGAGTACGTATCGAGTTATTAGAAGCAACAAATGGATATGTGGATGTTCAAGTTGTAGACATGACTGGTCGTTTGATGCTGTCTTTCGACAAAAAAATAGGGTCTAATATTCAATTCTCGACTCAGCCGTTAAAGTCTGGTGTTTATTTTGTGAAGGTGCGTCAAGAAGGAAAGCAATCTGTAGCAAAATTGACAGTCTTAAAATAAGAAGAGTTAATAAAAAAAATACGCCGTACATCCATCCATCCTGGTGTACGGCGTTTTTTTTTGGACAAAAATCGCAACCCTTAAATACTAATTTAGTCCTTTTAGTGCTTCCTTATTAAAATATTCCAAAATTCGATTTTGATACGCGCGCTTATCATTTGATTTCATTATTTCTGCGTGTTGTGCATCTTTTGCTAACCAAAACGCTGTTGGTACATTTGTGTTTTTTTGTAGTATTTTCCCCATTGATACTGGAACCCAAGTATCGGCTTCCGAATAAATATACAATATAGATTGGAGGTGTTTTACTTCTTTTATTCGCTCTTGGAATGCTATTTTTCGCTCGTATTTTGGTAGTGAAAAATTCATAACCTGTAATGCTTTGTAAGCGAAAGGAAACTGAACCCAAAAATCGGCTAAAGTGGTAGCAGAACTTTCTATAATAGCAAAATCATATTGATGCGTTTTATCTGCAAACGAAATGGTAGAAAACATAGCTCCTAAAGAAATCCCGTGATAACCAATCGGTCTGTTCGGGGTCAATTCTTTTGCTTTTATACTAATAGCTGTAATATCTTCAAAGTAAGAAAAATTTCCGTGGCTACTTTCTCCAAAACCGTTAAAATCGAATACAATCGTGTTAAAGCCATTCTCGCGTAATAAATTAGTGTAGCCTCGTTTCAAAAAATATCCTTTTGCCTCTTTTCCCATTGGATGCCCTAAAACGATAGTTGCTTTTGGGTTTTTCGATTTTGCTTTTGCGAACATTCCCTGTATTAGTCCACCCGATTTGCTTTTAACTGAAATAGATTCCCACTCCTTTTTTTCTACTGCCGTTAATGGGCTTCTCCATTTCACCATGAAGCTGCCAAAAAATGGTTTCTTAAGTAATTGGTACAGCATACCTATTCCAGTTTAGTCTGTTTAATTTAATGATATTAAGGCTTCATTTTACAAATATATCTCACACCTCTTCTGGGCCTCCTCCGACAAAATCTGGAATATAAACACCGCCTTCCAAAAGTTCTACTAACTCCCCATGAATAAAACCACGTACTGTAGGAATGTATTCTTCTGGGTAAAGAAGATGGACATTAGGTCCTGCATCTAATGTAAAATAAACAGGAACTTTCTCTTCTTCCCGAAAACGACGGATAGCTTGAATAATAGAAATTGTTTTAGGCTCCATCAATAGATAAGATGGATTTGAAGTCATCATCAATCCATGCAAGGTCAGCGCTTCATTTTCAGCAATACGCCCAAAAACTTCAACATCGCCATTCTTCAGTGCCTCTAACAATTCTTTTAACCGATGGCTAGCCTGTGCATATCGCGTAGATGCATATGGGTTGTTTTCCATCAATGCGTGTCCTGCACGACTGGATACGGGTTTTTCGGCATCACTGACTATTAATATGTCATCATGAAATTCCTTAAAAATGGGATGAAGTTTTTCCTCAATAGAGATGGCATATTTATCTGAAGAACCGGGTACCAAGTCTGTTTGCCCCCACACAGATGCTTGCGCAAAAATCGATCGGGCGGCACTACCAGAACCCAATCTAGCTATATGTGAAGCTTTTCTATCAAAAGTAATGTCTTCCGACAAAGTACCAAAAAACTGGTCTTCGATGGAGCACAAACACAAAGCCAAAGCACTCATAGAGGAAGCAGAAGAAGCAATGCCTGCAGAATGTGGAAAGGAATTAACCGATTCTATTTTTA
>JAJRQS010000171.1 GCA_024280135.1 Bacteroidota bacterium
ACATACCCATTTCTTTAGGGTTAAAAAGAGGTCCATCTATTTGACTTTCTACATCGTTTGCTCGCCCATCCCAAAACTGACTCACGTGTAATGCGGCATTATAGACACTAGGTGCATTTCTATCCCCTAACTGATTAAAAACGCCCTTCGACAAAGGGATGTCATTCGCGCCATAGCTATCCAATGGATGACATGTGTTACAACTTACTTTTTTATTGGAAGAAAGATTTTTTTCAAAAAATAATTCTTTACCTAAATGCACAATATCTTCATCAAAAGGGTGATGCTCATCAAAGGCATTTTCAGGCAAGGGAAAAAGATAAGTGGATGCTTGCGCAAATAATAATTCATCTGCCTCTTGACTCCAAGTATCCGCAATAGGATGCTGCTCTTGGCAATTACTAAAAAGTAGTATTAAAAATAGAAGTTTTCTCATCGGTTAATTATTGTGGATGTACTTCATCAAACTTCCAACTATCAGTCGCTTCATCATAATCAAACATATAAATATTGCGTTGGGGATCACTAGCAGCCATCAAAGAATAACTAAATTCTATGCCTTTGACTGTCATTCGATTACCGTTCATAAAACGAATTCTATGGGCTCGATCTGAACTTCCGCCTTCTAATGCTGCTAAAGAAAAAGCAAAGCTTGGATCTCCAACAAAATCTCCACTCAGGCTAAGTTGAATAGCAAAAACCTCCGGTGTCCTTGCACTACCCAAATATAGTTTCTTACCATATTTCGTAGTAAACAAGCCAATACCGAGGGCATCAAATCCTTCTAAAACATGTAATATTTTCTTTGTACGCAGATCCACATGAAAGATACGACCCACTTCATTTTGCGCATCCGATCCACCTAATGAAGCAATATAAATACTATGGTTAGAACAGTCATATGCCAAGCCTACAATACCATAAGGATTATTTTCTGTTGGTTTTCTTGCATTGGGTACACTCATAAAACGACTCATTCTTCCGGTTTCCCCATCTAGCATATACAAGCGATTATAAAAACTTGGCGGCCTTTCTTTCAAACTGACAAAAGGAATCGGAGCTGTGTAAATCGTGCCATTTTTATCAAGTGTATAGGGGCCCAAAACCCCTGCCTTACTCCATCCTTTTCGTTTTAGTCTTTGACCATTTTTTCGAGCCTCCATGATGATGATTCCTGGTCCTTCAACTTGACGTAAGTCAATCAAGTAAGGGGGCTTTAGTCCTTCATCTTTTGGAAAAGTCGGATTCTTGGCGCAAGCATCTAATCGTCCTGGTTGATAAGTTTTACGTTTTATCGGCCGTTCTTTATCCGTTTCTTTTATCTCTTCTGGCTTTGGAGTATTCTTCCAATAAAATAGCCCAATTAGTAATATTAAAGGCAAGAACCACCAAATAAATTTCTTATATTTTTTTTCTTCCATCATTCCTTTTTAATCGGAACAAACATTGGCCCGACTGTTCCTGGATAAGTCTTATATCCTTCATATCCATCTTTAACATAAGATTCTACCCAACAGTATTGAGCACCTTTTTTAGCATTGTTTTGCATTTGAGGCACATACCAAATTATCGAATGCCCTGTTAATTTTTCAACAGGAGAAATAAAGGCTTCTGGTCCTTGCCTAAAATCCGTATTACAACAATCTCCAAACGTTGCCATATCTGATTCTCCTTCATCTCGATCGGGATGCTTCACACTCACATAAGTAAAGGCATTATCCCCGTGACTTCCGTCTTGAAATTGCCCTTGATTGGGTTCTAAGTAAAAACCTACACCTTCTTTGTTTTGAAACTTAAACAAATAGCTTTTCGGTGAAAAAGAAGTTGATTTTTTTTGTAAATACCATTTTTCATCCACCCATTCTGCCCAGCCCGAACCATCCCATTGACTGACAGACTGACCTTCCTCATCTTCCAAGTCAATCCTAAATACAGGGCGATACCATCCATTCGTACTACAACCCAAACCAAGATTGACACCTGCTATTCTAAAGCGACCATCATCATAAAATTCAAACAGATTTTGGTATCTATAATTACAGCCTTTCGGCCAAACGGGACTTCTAAAATCCTGAACCAAGGAATACCCAACAGCCTGTCCATTTTTGCTAATACGTTGAATTTCAGCACCTCCAAAGGCGACAACTGCAGCCGAACTAAATTTGGGGCAACCCATTGCATCTGAATACCCAAAATCTTTTTTATCGGGATAACTGACATGCCAATCCACAATTTTAGCAGAATGAAGCACTTTAGTATTATTAAAACTTACATTAAATATTTCTACTCCATCGGACTGTGTCAGGGTATAATTCACATGCCATTTGCCGAGGTCTATTGAAATCGTATCCCCACAATAAGTATCCATTACTACTTCATTTTGCAAACTACGCTCGGTGACCGTTACAGGTCGTTTAGGATCAAAAATCGGTAACCACTGAAAACCGATAGCTTCTAAAGTTGTCAAATCCACTAAAACCCAAAGTGTTTTATCAGCTCCGTTTTTGGTTATTAAGACAGCAGAACAAAGGTGGCGAGAGCGTTCACATTTTGAATCTCTTATTTC
>JAJRQS010000172.1 GCA_024280135.1 Bacteroidota bacterium
AAGCAATGCCGTCCCGTAGGGACTCGTACCAGTTGCAATCACAAATAACAATGGGCATCTACAGAGTCCCGTAGGGACTTGTACCCATTACAATGCCAAGTAATAGAGACGGAATTACCACAAGATTGGACGTAAGCAATGCCGTCCCGTAGGGACTCGTACCAGTTGCAATCACAAATAACAATGGGCATTTACAGAGTCCCGTAGGGACTTGTACCCATTGCAATGCCAAGTAATATTGATTATCTACAGTCCAATAGAGACGGAATTACCACAAGATTGGACGTAAGTAATGCCGTCCCGTAGGGACTCGTACCAGTTGCAATCACAAATAACAATGGTCATCTACAGAGTCCCGTAGGGACTTGTACCCATTACAATGCCAAGTAATATTGATCATCTACAGTCCAATAGAGACGGAATTACCACAAGATTGGACGTAAGCAATGCCGTCCCGTAGGGACTCGTACCAGTTGCAATCACAAATAATAATGGTCATCTACAGAGTCCCGTAGGGACGGCATTACTCTAGGATTGGACGTAAGTCCAAACCGAAAACAACAATAATTACGCAATCGTTTGCACGAAACCAAAAAATAGCATTATATTAGCCCTACAAAAGGAAAAACAAGCAAAATGGCGAACAACAAAGTATTATGGGCAGCAGTAATAATGTTGTTCTTTACACAGTTACATGGGCAAGAATCAGCCGTCACAATCAACAACGAAGGTAAGGCATTCAACATGCTCAAGCATGCTTGGACTGCACAATGGATAACAGATCCAAACTCCTCGACCCTTGATTTTGGCGTTTTTCACTTTCGTAGAAATTTTGAGTTAAAAAAAGTCCCAAAAGAATTAATCGTTCATTTGTCAGCGGATAATCGTTATCGTTTTTTTGTGAATGGAGCATTTATATGTGATGGCCCCGCACGTGGCGATATCAATCATTGGCGGTATGAAACCATTGATTTAGCGAAATATCTAAAAGCAGGAAAAAATACATTAGCAGTTGAGGTCGTAAACTTTGGCGAATTTCGTCATGCTGCCCAACAATCCTTTCAAACAGCTTTTATACTACAGGGCCCAGAAGGATTCAAACCAGACTTAAACACAAGCAAGAATAGCGACTGGAAAGTGACCAAAAATTTAGGCTATGATTTTATTCCCTTTGTCAGTGATTCTGTAGGTGGATATTTTGCTGCAGGGCCTGGAGATATATTGGATGCC
Organism: Bacteroidota bacterium; assembly: GCA_024280135.1. Classification (GTDB taxonomy): domain Bacteria; phylum Bacteroidota; class Bacteroidia; order Chitinophagales; family Saprospiraceae; genus HyVt-613. Next base: position 1,231 of record JAJRQS010000172.1, read on the forward strand.
AATCAATATCCATGGGGCTGGAAACAGCCGCAATACGATGATAGCCAATGGTTTGCACCTAGAGCGGCCATGGTCGAGTTTGCGGTAGGTCGAGGCTTTTTATTCGGTAGTACATGGTATTTGGTTCCAAGAGAAATTCCATTTATGGAACGTAAAAAGCAGCGTTTTAAAAAGGTGATCAGGTCTGAAGGAATTAATAATATTAATAGTTTAGTAAAAGGAAATTCAATCAAAATTCCAAAAAACAAAAAAGTAAGCATCCTTTTGGATAATGGGCCTCATACGATTGGGTACCCAGAAATGATTTTCTCGAAAGGAAAGGATGCTAAAATTAAAATAACCTATGCAGAAGCACTCTTCTTTAAAGCATCCAAAGAACGCACTGCGCACAAAGGCTGGGAGAAAGGACATCGAAATCAAGAATGGGAGAAAAAGGAAATTCGTGGAGTATATGATATTGTCATTGCAGATGGTGGCATGAACCGAAAATATCAACCTTTGGCGATGCGTACCTATCGGTTTGTGCAATTGGATATTGAGACACAAGAAGAGGATTTTATTATTGAAGATTTCTATGGCATGTTTACCGCTTATCCTTTTCAGGAAAAAGCTAAATTTGATGCGCAAGATCCTCACTTAGAAAAAATTTGGAATACTGCTTGGCGCACACTTCGTAATTCATCGACAGAAATATTTATAGATCCATATTATGAGCAATTGCAATATGTAGGTGATTCTCGAATTGAATCATTGGTATCCATTTATGTGTCAGGCGATGACCATTTGATGCGTAAAGCGATCAAGTCATTTGATGCATCAAGACTGCCTAATGGCTTGACACAGAGCCGTTTCCCTTCTTATATCGTTCAAATCATTCCGACTTATTCTTTGCTGTGGGTCGATATGATTCATGACTACTACATGTACCGAGATGACCCTAAATTCGTTGAACAATTTCTGCCAGGCATGGAAGCCTCGTTAGGTTGGTTTGAGCGAAAATTGGATCATACAGGTATGCTGGCTAATCTAGAATGGTGGAATTTTACAGACTGGACCCAAGGATTTCAAAATGGGATTCCGCCAGGAGCAGATGATGGACATAGTGCCAATGTGAGTTTACAATACGTTCTAGCTTTACAGAATGCAGCAGAAATATTCCAAAATTTTGGGCATATTGAAAAGGCAGCACACTATTTAAAATTAGCAAATAGCATCAAGCAATCCGTTAAAGAAAGGTGTTATGACAGAAGCAAGCAACTTTTTGCAGAAAGGCCAGAGAAAGATGTCTTTTCTCAGCACACCAATATTTGGGCAGTATTGACAGATGCTATTCCCGTAGGTGAGCAAGCTGACTTAATAGATCGTTTGCTTACGCAAAAAGACTTGATTCAGACTTCGATCTATTTTCAATTTTACTTGAATAGAGCCTTGCAGAAAACTGGACAAGCAGACAAATATTTGGATAGGCTGCAACCATGGGATAATATGTTAAATATGGGTATGACCACTTTTGGAGAAACCGATAATGCTCCCCGTTCCGATTGTCATGCTTGGAGTGCGACGCCTTGTTTTGAATTCTTACACACAGTGGCAGGTATTCGTCCGACAGCACCTTCCTTTAAAGAGGTTTTAATCCAACCCGCTATGGGTCAATTAAAAACCATCAAAGCCGCACTCCCCCACCCAGCAGGCATGATTCAAGTGGACTTACGTAAAAAGAAAAATGGAAAAATAAAAGGCACTGTCATTTTACCGAAAGGTATAAAAGGCACTTTCAAATGCCCGCGTAAAACCATCATTTTACATGAAGGAAAAAACAAATTATAAATGAAGCACATGCCTATTCGCTCCTTAATTATTGCTTTCTTACTGATGTCTTTTTTGGCACAAGCACAGTCAACTATTATGCTTTCGCTAAATGGCAAAGTGGACTTCGAGCAAACGGCTAATGCTTTTCCACCATTGCAATTTTCGCACAAGATTGTAGTACCGGGATTGATTGATTTAGCCACTCCGAAACTAGACCAATATGATGCCTATTTTAAAGGCACTTACACGCCCAAATATAATTGGTATCGATTTGTTTTCAAAGTCCCTCAAAATGCAAAAAAACGATTTGCAATTTTAAAAGCATTAAAATTACGTTTCTCATCAAAGGTCTATTTAAATGGTTATGAATGTGGGAGTTATATGCAAAACAACACGCCTATTGATTGCAACTTAACCCCTTTTTTAAAGCAAGAGGGCGATAATGAGTTATTAATACGAGTAGCAGATAGACCACTTGCACCAACCGCTTCTGCTACTGGATATGACCGAGAAAAATACACAAACATTGCAGGAATTTGGGATGACATTTGGATTGACTTTACAGGGCCTATTAAAATTCATCGAGCGCTCCTTTTACCCGATTTAGCCAAGAAAAAAGTTACCGCCAAAATCAAACTAGAAAACTACGCCAATATCCTCGAAAGAAATATGGAGTACTCGATTATTGACTATACTTTAACGACTTACATTCGAGAAAAAAAAGGGCACAAAGTAGTATCCGACACTATGACAATCGACGGGCAGTTGAGCTGCCAAAATGGTTCGCAACAGGAATTTGAATTAAATATTCCTAATGCAACTCCTTGGTTATTACACCGCCCTTTTTTATATGAAGCCGTTGTCAAAGTCACTACGCATACTATCCATTACCAACAATATGGCAACGCAAAAAGTATTCAGCCTGTCTATCACTACTCTTGGCAAGAATTAGCTGACCAACAAGTCTATTCTTTTGGCATGCGTGATTTTAAATCAGTCGGGAAAGATTTTAAATTAAATGGAGAAAAAATAAAAATGTATGGTTCCACCATTATGCTAAATCGTTTCTTTGAAGATCCCAATCGAGCGCATCTCCCTTGGGATAAAGAATGGGTCAAACGTTTAATGATTACGATCCCCAAAAGACTCAAATGGAATATGATGCGTGTGAGTATTGGTGGGTTGCCTAAGTTCTGGTATGACCTAGCGGATGAATATGGCATCATGATTCAAAACGAATATAATATGTGGAACCTCCGGGGGCGAGATGAACAGTACCGCCAAGAATATACAGATTGGATTTGGTCGGATGGCAATCACCCAAGTATTATAATCTGGGATGCATTAAATGAACAAAAACAAGATTTCATAGGAAAGACATTGATACCCGAATTGAAGGAAATCGATCCTACTAGAATTTGGGATTTGGGTTACATGAAAGCGGATAAGGACGTCAAACTAGACATGTTAGAAATACATTGGTATCCTTTAGCTCATGGATGGTGGGTGAATGATACTTGGGTTGAAGAAAATCCGCATAGCTTCGTTTTTGGCAGATTAAATAAAAAATATGATGGCTTAGACCAATTCAAAAGTGCCACTACTCCTATTATTGTAAATGAATATGGATGGCTTTGGCAACATAGAGATGGACTCCATTCAGGTGTTCGTACTTATGGTGCTTTCGCAAAATGGGACCATCCTCCTTACGCTAAAAATTATGAATACTTTGAGCCCGATGGTAGCCAGGTCTATGCGCCAAGAGATGTATATGAGTATTACTTAGGAAAGAATGCTTCCGCCAAAGAACGCTGGCAATTTCAAGCCTATATCCTTACTATTGAATCAGAAATTTTACGAGCTAC
>JAJRQS010000173.1 GCA_024280135.1 Bacteroidota bacterium
AAGTGTTCGACTATTGATTCATGACATCAAAGGTCAACTCTTGCTTACACAACAAATCTCGCATCAGGAATCCGTGGACATCTCGTTTTTACCGAAAGGAATGTTTTTCTATCAAGTGAAGAATGGAGATAAGGTAGTTGGTGTTGGGAAAGTGATCAAGGAAGAATGACGAGTAAGGATGAGAAAGAATAAACGGTTTCAACAAAACCAAAACACACCCAAATTCATTTGAGCAGCTGCTAATTCTTGTTGCAAAGCATCCACTTCTGCAGGGGAAGAAATCACAACAATCACTTGATGTTGTTCAGTGTGTAGGGCTCCGATATTTTCGGGTTGTAGTAGGATGCCATAAATGTCTTTGCCGATTTTTTTTTGATTGTTCGTTTGCCAAGAGAAAGGGATGTTTTTATCTAAGAGCTTTTTTGCTAGTAACTTTCCCTTTTCGCCTGCACCAATTAAAACCAGTTCGTAGTCGTCATCATAATCTAGTGATAAAAAATAATGCAATTTCAAATCAAAGAAATGGCCTTGGTAAGTGGGGTTGTTTCGAGAAGTTCGATCGGTGTGGTCACGCCACTCATGGACGACTTCATTGGAGGCTATTATTTTTAATCCTGCTTCATAAAATCTAAAAACTAAATCATAATCCTCAGGATATAAAGCACTAGCAAAAGCACCCACCTTATCCAAGTCTTTCCGCATAATCATAAATCCAGCGGATGGGACGACACATTCTTTGTAGATTTCTTTGTAATGGTTTTGGTTGGAAGCTAATTTGTTCAACCAATTTTGATAATTAATATAGCCTTGTCCGAGTTCGTTTTCTGAAAAGTATTTTACTTTCCCCGTGGCTACATGACCGCTGCCATTTTGTTCCAATAGTTCTTTTAGTATTTTTAATTTATTGGGGGGCATGATGTCGTCCGCATCCATCCGAGTAATTAAATTTCCAGATGAATTGGCGTAAGCGGTTTGTAAAGCAGGGATGATGCCTTCACCTTTGGAGGTAAGTGTTTTTATTTTTGGGAAACGCTTGGCTATGGCTTGTATGATTTTAAAACTACCATCAGTGGAGTGATCGTCCACAAAAATAGCTTCCCAATCTGTTTCTGTTTGTTGTAAGATAGAAAAGATACAAGGTGCTAGAAAAGGTGCTGCATTTTTGACAGGAATGAGAATTGAAATCATGGCTTTACTTTCTAGGCATTGGGCTTGTAAGCTTCCATATAGCGTACAAAGTACTTACCAATAATATCAAATTCTAAATTTACTTTTGAGCCTTTTTTGATTTGTTGGAAATTAGTATGCTCCACGGTGAATGGGATAATGGCTACATGAAAGGCATCTTGGGTGGGCTGGATGACGGTCAAGCTTACACCATTGATGGTGATACTTCCTTTGGGTACAATTAGATGACTAAAGCTTTCTGGGTATTGAAAGTGATAGAATGCGCTACCATCGATTTCTTCAACTTTCGTGCAAACGCCTACGGTGTCCACATGTCCTTGTACAAAGTGGCCATCTAGCCGACCATTGGCAGGCATGGCTCTTTCTAAGTTGACAAGTTTGCCAAGTTTCCATTCACTTAAAGAAGTTAAAGAGATGGTTTCGGCGATGGCCGTAACCCAGTGAGATTGACTGTCTTTTTGCGTAACCGTCAAGCAAACGCCATCATGGCTGAGGCTTTGATCGACTTTTAGCTCATTCGAAATGGTAGAACGAATCAAAAAATGATAATTACTACCTTCTTGTTTGATTTCTTTGACCGTTCCTAGTGATTCAATAATTCCTGTAAACATAATCTATCTTTTAAATTGAAGATGTAAATGTAACAAGACTTTAGCGAATGTGTTGAGATTTAGATTCCTCAATTTTCTACACTTTAAAACCAATATGTGTTAAGCAAAAAACCAAATTCATGTATAAATAATTTTGCGTATATTTGCCATTCAAAAGAAAGTGATAATTCCATGGCAAAAACGACTTATTCAGAAGACAATATAAGATCCTTAGATTGGCGGGAGCATATCCGTATGCGTCCAGGTATGTATATCGGTAAATTAGGAGATGGTTCCACGCCAGACGATGGGATTTACATTTTATTAAAAGAAGTTTTTGATAATTCTATTGATGAATTTGTCATGGGTAATGGACGCACGATAGAAGTGGACATTACGGACGGTGTGGTTGAGGTACGAGACTATGGGCGGGGCATACCGTTAGGTAAAGTCGTGGATTGTGTCTCCAAGATCAATACAGGTGGAAAATACGACTCCAAGGCCTTTAAGAAATCCGTTGGATTGAATGGAGTAGGAACCAAGGCCGTAAATGCACTTTCTGAATTTTTTCTAGTGAGTTCGTTTAGAGATGGGAAAATGAAGGTGGCGGAATTTGAAAGAGGAATGATTACTTCCGATGAAAAAATAGGTAAATCCAAAGAGACCAATGGCACACTGATACGCTTCAAACCTGACGTAGAATTATTCAAGAAGTACCGGTATGTTAATGAGTATGTAGAAAATTTACTTTGGAATTATGCTTACTTGAATACGGGATTAAAGATTAAGTTTAATGGTAAAAC
>JAJRQS010000174.1 GCA_024280135.1 Bacteroidota bacterium
CCTTCTAGTTCTCTATTGAAATCATTGACTAGAGAGATGCCCAAGTTGATGTTGTCCATGGCTCCAGACCAGTTCTTTGACTTTTGGTTGTCCTTGTCTTGAATGGTGTAGTTACGGGCATGCACCCCAACATCCAAGCTAGTACCGCCCAAAAAGGCAAATGAAGCAGGATTCATGGGGTTTAGGTTGTTTCTATCGTGATAAGTTGCAGATAGTCCTCCCATTGTTTTAGAGGAAAGCATCTCACCAGAATGAAAGTCTCCTAATCCAAATTTAGAATAAGGAGATTGAACTTGTGGTTGGCAATAGCCCAATACAGGCATCAAGAACCCAAGTAGAAATAAAAAATTCTTTATTGTCATTTGATATTTTTTCAAAAATAGAGCTTTATTGGCTCTTTGATTAGTTCTGCTTTCGCAAAAAATTAAAGGAATAAATTGCCTGCAATCCAAGCAGAACCAATGTACGATTTACAAAGGTCTTAATTTTTAGGCTACTGTCCAAGAAATCAGCGTCTCCTCCTGTCAATACAGTCGTTAAATGACCAATTTTACGCTTAACACGACTTCTAAATTCGACAATCTCTAATAAACTGCCTCGTACCGCACCATTTTGGAGTGCCGTTTCTGTACTCGTACCCAGTAAATCAGCTGGCAAAGATAACGGAACTATTGGCAACTTAGCAGTAAATTCATGCATGGCTTGTATCCGCATCTTTAGGCCCGGTGCAATATTGCCCCCTAAATAAATGCCATCCTTTGTCAAGACTTCATACGTGATGCAAGTACCTGCATCAATAATCAACACATTCTGGTTCGGATAGGCCTCAAAAGCGCCACACACAGCGGCTATCCGGTCTCTACCCAATGTGGAAGGAGTCAAATAATTTGATTGTACGGGGATAGGCGTTTCATGGGTCAATTCATGATGATGTTCAAATCCTTTGATCTGAGTCATCATAACGGCTGTTATTTGGCCAGTCGCGCAATAGATCGCTTTTTTAACAGAATACTTTCGTAAAATATTTGTGGGAATGGTTGCATCTGCATTGACTTTGCCTTGATAGATGAGTTCCTTTCGGTCAAATATCCCAAACTTAATGGATGTATTTCCAATGTCAATGGCTATCAGCATATATACTATTCCAATTTAGCTTTTGAAATCTTATGCGAAAAATCAATAATATTTCCCATCGAATAACATTTGCGGCAACGGGGTTCATAGCTTTCTTTTTCCCCAAGCATGACCTTTGATTTTTCAGCCGTAAGGCGATAAGAATGTGTAGCCAAATTACCGCAATGTACACATATCGGATGCACTTTCGTAATGTATTCAGATACTGCCAATAAAGCAGGAATAGGCCCAAAGGGTTGTCCCGTAAAATCCATATCCAACCCCGCGACAACCACCCGTTTTCCAGATAAGGCCAACTTTTGACAAACTTCAACTAGTTCATTATCAAAGAATTGTGCCTCATCTACTCCGATAACCATCTCATCGGTAACGTAGGTGAGAATTTCGGAAGAATGCTTTACAGGAATGGCTAACATAGCATTTTTGTCATGCGAAACCACTTCCTTATCTGCATAGCGTACATCAATACTAGGCTTAAAAATAACCACTTTCTGATGCGCAAAACTCGCTCGCTTCAATCGACGAATAAGCTCCTCAGTCTTTCCTGAAAACATCGCCCCACAAACGACTTCTATCCAGCCACTTCGCTGACCCTTAAAATGCGGTTCTAAAAACATGAACTATTTTTTTTGCAAAAGTACTTAATTTTAATCACTTTGCGAAGTTTTGAGCAATCGAACAACCGAAGAATCGAACAACCGATTGTAGGAAAAATTTTGAAAATCGAGGATAGGTAGCAAGCCTGTCTGAAGCTAGGCAGCTGTGAGGAATCGAGCACGTTGCGGCAGAGGCAGGGATTGAGCGGATGTGAGCGGATAAAGGACGGATTTTTTTGAGGCTGTTAAATTGTTAAAATGAGCAATTGTTCAACCGAAAGTATAGATTATTCTGACAACAAAAGGTATAATTGGAAGTAGAAAGCAATTCTGAAAATTCTCAAATTCTGATTCTGCCCTAAAGTTATTAAATCGAGCAATCGAAGAATCGATCGTAGGAATTAATCCTTGCTAAAAAATAAAGAGAGCAATGAGAAATTTTTCATGTAACAAATGGTTTCATTGAAAAGAGGAAACCAACAGAGGGAGTATTAAAAACGAATAATTTATTTTGCAAAACTATTGTTATAACAATAGTTTTGCATTTTTAACAAATTAAAATCCGCCTATTCTTCTTTTTTCAGAAAAACATTTTGTAAATTTGCCTTTGTAGGAAATATTCTCCCCCGATATAGCACCTATTTTCTACATAGATAAGATAGAAGTTCAGTAAAGAAACGTAAGTAGTAAGTGTCGAATATTTCTATTCATCAATTGATATTTCTTTTTTTAACTGGTGCTATTGCACCCTAAATCTATTTATTATGAACAAATTTAATTTGGCGAATATCGCCCCCCCGAATTATGTTTGGGTCTCTTTCGCCAATCAAGCCGTGCTTGGTTATTTTTGATTAGTTTTGCTTTGATTTGGATGCCTTTTGTGGGCTTTGGGCAGGATATTGATAATATCGCGATAAATGTAGCGGGTGTGCCTGGTTATAATAATGCCGTTCCTCAATCAGGTAGTTTGAATGCTTTACCATACTATGGAAAGCCTAATTCACTAAATTTGGATAACTGTCATATACTATTAACTATGGATAAAAATTTTGGAACTCAAGTATCTATACGTGGTGGAAATAACACTTTGGAATCTTGCACTATTGAAAATACGAATATTACCCC
>JAJRQS010000175.1 GCA_024280135.1 Bacteroidota bacterium
ATTCGGATATCTTACGATAAATTCATCCATTGCAGCTTTCATCGTCGGACTCATATTGGTATTCGTCAAAATGCGAATATTTCCATTTGCGAAAGCCGACTTCGCTGCTTTATCAATAGATGCCCAATCACTGGCCGTAACAGTACCACTAGCAATACTTCCAGGTCCTTTCAAACGGTTAATGTCATACAAATCTAGTACAAAAGCTTGCGCTCTAGCACTTGTACCACTGCCCATCTTACTTAAACTATTTCCTTCAATTTTAATAGGGCGACCTTCTCTTGTTTTTACCAAAATGGGACAGTAATCCCCACCGTGTACAAATGAAGAAGCATAATACGTAGCAATACCGGGGACAATTGTCTCTGGCTTGACCACATAAGGAATAGCTTTCTTCACGGGTATTTCACATCCTGCAGCGACAGTCGCTGCACTCAGACCAAAACCCAAGAACTTTAAAAAGTCTCTTCGAGAAGATTTAACCTCAAGGGTTTTATCATCTTGAATGATTTTCATCAATGGTTCATCATGGTATTCCAATTGAGCATCATCCAGATACTGAGGTATCTCATTCAACTCATCTGTTCCAATCCAATACTGTTTTTTCTTATCCTTCATGAAAATTCTTTTCGGAAAGTAAAAATTAAATTTTGATTAATAGTGACATTTTTGGCATTCGAGACCTCCTAAGTCCCCTACAGTAACTTTGTCGATAGTCCCGTCTTCCATTTGTTTCTTATGCCAAGGGAATTGCTCTTGATAATAAGGGTTGTCCTTAAAATCAACTGGCGTTTCTCTATGACAGTTAATACACCAACCCATGGATAGTGGAGAACTTTGGCGCAAGACATCCATCTCTTCTACCTTTCCGTGACATGTTTGACATTCAAGCCCACCCACTTTTACGTGCTGCGAGTGATTGAAATACACATGGTCAGGTAAAGCATGGACTCTTATCCATTCGACTGGTCCTTGCACATTTGGCTTCATCGGATTGGTCAAAGACGACTTAATGCCATTCCATTGACTATCCACTAAGGCATCCAAATCCTTTGCATCGGAGTTAGCTGACTTTATCCATTTGGTAAAAATCCCTTTTACTTCATCTTGCGATAAATTGTTGTAATTAGGGATGTATTTTCCAGTACTCGGATCCCAGCCTAGTGCTGCGTATATTTTAGTTAATTCGGCTGTACCATAAGTAGAGCCCTTCTTAATACCAGCGTGGCACTTGATACAAGTACTTCCTTCTGGCACATTCGAGTGCTTACTACGACGTGCGCCATCGTGACAAAACTGACAGTCAATCTTATTGTCTCCTGCATGCGTTTTATGTGAGAACTTAATGGGCTGATCGGGTTGATATCCGTTCTGACGTCCTAATCCAATGGCTCTATCCGCCGCGAAGAATGTCAATCCGACAGTCAAAGCAAATAATATAAAACTCCTAACAGGACCACTTAATAGAGTACCCAAAAATGATTTTGGTTCGCCCCCTACAGGGGTTTCTCCTCTGGCAATGGCTGCTTCATATTCTAATTTAGAACCCCGTTGCCATAAAAAAGCGCCCAATAGACCCAACAAGGCAAAAAGCACTGCATAAACCCATGTATAATTTCTTTTCGGAGCAACCGCGGTAGTTGCGACTTCTTTTGTCTCTTCTTTCTTTGCACCTACACCAGCCAACACGCCTTCAGCGTAGATAAAAATATTTTTAATTTCCTCGTCCTTTAAATTTGGAAAAGGGGTCATTTGGACTTTCCCAAATTCTTCGAAAACAGCATTGGCACGCTTATGCCCAGATTCCACTAAGGCTGTAGAGTTACGCACCCAGCTGTACAAATCTTCTTTCGGAAAATCTGCCCATCGTTCTTCTGTGCCGCCTAGTCCTGGCCCTATAAGCTTATCTTTCATATTGCCAGCGTGACACGCTGCACAATTATCTTTAAACAACTTCTTTCCCTCTGCAAAACCCGCTGGGATGGCCACTCCACCTGCATTGGCTTCCTTCTTTTTATAAGTACCCTTATAAACCGCATCAACATAAGCCAACATATCCGTTATCTCCTCATCAGTTAGATTTGGAAAGGGTGTCATTTGTATCTTACTGTATTCCTCAAATACTTCTACAGCACGTTTATGACCCGTCTCCACCAAGCCCATTGAGTTGCGTATCCATTTATACAAATCTTCTTTCGGAAAATCTGCCCATCGTTCCTCAGAACCACCCAATCCTGGGCCTACGAGCTTGTCTTTCATGTTTCCAGCATGACAAGCTGCACAGTTATCTTTGAATACTTTTTTCCCTTTATCTAGATCCTGTGCCATCATAGACATAGACATCATCACGAAAAACAGTATAAAACCAAGTATTTTTTTATTCATCTGAATTAGTTTATTCAAACAATCTGTATTTGAAGTGCAAATGTACAATAAGCCTTATTGTTAATACAACTGAATTGCACAATAAAGCCTACTAAAGGCTTATTTAGAAAAAATCTAAATAGCGGTTTAAAATCTTCTCTGAAAAATGTATTTGATGGCAATCAAGTCTTTAAGACTGATTAGCTTGCGCAAATGTATATAAACTTCTTGAATAAAAAAATTTCTTATTCTAGATCTCTTTTTGCGGTTGCGTTTATGTGCTTCCTGTGGTCGCGTTTATGTGCTCCTGTGGTCGCGTTTATTTGCTCCTGTGGTCGCGTTTATGTGCTCCTTC
>JAJRQS010000176.1 GCA_024280135.1 Bacteroidota bacterium
GCACTAAATAAAATATGTTAGTTTTAAAAAGTGAAGCCGTGTCACGTACACGGCTTCACATACTATTATTATAACCTATAAATATCTAAAATTTACACAAAATCTATCTTAATAAATGGTCACTTGCCCAGTAGTAATGATTCGATTTTCAATTATAAATTGAAAAGGGTAAGTTCCAGCTGGCAAGTTCCTACGAAGAAGGTCGTAAGAATGGCCAGTAAAAGACTCACTTCGAAGGAGTTTTCCTGCTGAGTCATACAATGAAAATTGAGCATTTGCAAAATCAATTCCTTCAAAGGAGAGGACTGTGTGGTCCGTAAATGGATTTGGCGAAGCTGTAACTTTTAGGTTGTTGTTTGGGTCTAAGACTTCTACTAAAACAAAATTTTCTTCAATCGTATTAAAGACACTATTTGTCTCTACTGATGGATTTGCACCAAAATAGATCATGGCTTTATTATGAATGATTGTTCCGTTGGGTAAATTAGGTTTTTGACTGATTCGGTACTTAATAAAACCTTGTGAAGTAACAGGGCTTGTTGCACTATGCGGTAGGTTCATTAACCTAAAATGAATAATTAAAGTATCTTCTATTACTTTATAAGTATAAGGATGACTGCTTGCACCTATCTTAAGTGTTGTCAAATCTAAGTATGGGGAAATCACTTCTTTGAGGACAATGTTTTGAAGCGTGTCATCTTGCATGTTCTGGAAAGAAGTTTTGTATTCAATATCTTGCCCTCTTTCTATGTAGTGTTTGTCACTATAACCTTTTGGAAAGTTAACTTGTGCCATTGCGCCGATTTCTTGGCAATTGGCTGAAACGAAATAATCTGCGTCATCCTCTGGAAATTGTAGGGTGTAACCTGTAGAAAAAGTAGTTTGGTCGGTGCATCCTTCTACGGTGACCAATGGATTAGATCTGCCAGGATGGAATGGAACTTGATCAACTCGTAATGTATGGGTCTTTCCGTCTTTGGGGTAAGTAAAAGTGATGATGTCCCCTGCAGGCATTTGTTTCTCACCTCTAAGCAGAACCCAGTCTTCAATAATCAAGTCATAAACACTCGGAGGAGCAGTACCTTCTCCAATATTTTCAATTTTAAATCGAATACTATCTGTGCATTCGGATGTTATCTTTAAAGAGGCTTGCGACCAATTCGGATCGGAGGGAGTACAGATTTCATTTGGGAATATTTTTGCGAAAGCACATACAACTTGCCCAGGTATAACAGCACAGTCGATGTGGGCATAAACGATGAAATCACCACAAAATCCAATAGGGGTGGTACCTAGGTCAAATTGAAATTGATTGTCCCCAATGTCAGCGTATGAAATACTGGCAGAATCGACAACAACATCCTCGCTGAATGAAATATCTACGTGGGTCTCGGCAGCTTCGTTGGTGCCTTGGTTACAATAGTTAACATGATAGATCGTATTGTTACAGGCTTCTGCCCGAGTAGAAGACAGATCTATTTGGAGGCTAGGGCAAGGAATATCTTCAGAACCAAAGAAGTTTACATTTTCTTTGGAGGAGGCGGAAAGGAGAACTACTTCTTGAGTCCCCGAACAGGTCTCTGTCCAGTATGTAGGGGGAATCGTTTTTACTTGGTAAGTTCCAGCTTGCGCAAAAATTTTGTAAATACCTGCTTGATTGGTAAAAGCAAATAAGGTGTCAGCGCCTTGAACGGCAATGATGGGCCAATTGGGTAATGGGAATTCTCCTGGATCAAATGAGCAGTTGCTGTTCAGGTCAGAGAAAACAAATCCTTCAATAATAGCTGCGCCACAAGTATTTTCAACATCGCTTATTTTGTCACAACCCGGTGCATTGTTATAGATATCAACATAATCACTATATTCTATAAAATAACAGAGGCTAGAAATGCCACAGTTGGAAAGATTCGGATTATCATGTATAGAAACTGAAGAACCTCCGATGTATTTTAAATTATCTATGCCTTTAAGCGACTCAAGGGATTGGTTGTCGGAGATTAATAGGAAATCACCCAGTATAGAATCCAAAGCCGTTAAGCTAGTCAGGTCTGTGAGGACAGCATTGGACATGATGGATAAAAAGCCATTTGTTTTTGTAAGCTTATCGAGGCCGACTAGACTAGTTAGTTTATTATTATAATTGATTTCTAAATAGCCATTGATCGTTTCTAAATTGTCTAAGCCTAATAGGTTCGTGAGCTCATCATTAAATAAAATAGATAAGAAGCCATTGACTTTGTTTAGGTTTGATAGTCCTGCTAATGAAGTCAAGTTCTTGTTACTCCAAATAACTAGGGTATCAATTGATTGTAAACTCTCCAAGCCTGAAAAGTCGGATACCGCTAAATCTCGTAATGTGATTTTTCCTCCTACAGTCGTTAAGTTAGAAAGACTTTGAATGGAGTTTAGCGAAGGGAGGTTCTTTAATTGAAGGCTATCTCCTATGGAAGCGAGTTGAGACAGGGCAGAAATATCCGATAATTGTGGGTTTAAACCGATCCAAGCAGATCTTTTGACGCTTTTTATATTTTGGAGACCTGCCAGACTGGTTAGTAGAAGGTTGTCTCCAATAATCAGTGTTGATTCTATGGTTTGTATTTGGTCTAATCCAGTAAGATTGATTAATTTAGGGTTTAGAATGACTTCGATGTTATAGCCAACCGAAACAAGATTGGACAAAGCTTCAATATCGACTAAGTTGTTATTGATTTTGATTTTTAGGTCTCCAGCAATGGATACGACATTGTCTAGTCCATTAAGATTTGCCAAATTTGGATTTTCTTCTATTTTTAGAGCTCCAGCAAAATTTGTAATGTACTTTAAGCTATCTAAATTGGTTATGTCGTCACCAGATATGATTAGGTCTCCTTCTATTGTTGTACAAGTGGGATTGTTGCTATGAAACGCATTGACATCTGCCTGGGAGCTAAATGTTACTCCAGCGGGGTAGCATTGGGCTGCTAATGAGCCAAAATAGCCAATGCTTAAAAAGAGAAATAAGAGTACGTTTTTAATCATCATGAAAGGATTATTTTCTATAATACAAAAGTCAGTTATTATTTGGTAAGAACAAAACACAAAAAAACCTAATCGTAGAGCTCTTGTTTTTTATTATATAAGGAATTTAGATGTAACTAATTGATTATTAGGTCTTTATGTATTTGTATGGTCTTTTTTGTAGAAATTAAATAAAATAAACTATCTTTACATTTGGCAATAAAAAAGAGAAATTCCCACTTCTTTGAGAAAAAAGGCATTAAAATGAGGAAAACAGTTGTAGGAATGAGCATTAAATCAATGACGATGCGTGAAAAGCGTCGTTTTTTGTACTTTGTGAAAACAGATTATTTTAACACTAGGGTAGATTTGATTACCTTAAGTGTGGTGTTGTTTGATAAAGAAATAAATCTGGAGGAAGTGACGAAAGAAGAGGTGTTTTTACGAGCATTTCCGGAGGATAGACCTAGTGAACAAGAATCAAGATTGCTTTTGAGTTATTTGCAAAAGAAAATTGAACTCTTTTTTACGATTGAGGAGTTCTTGACAAATGAACAAGAAAAAAACCTTTTGCTCTTGTCCTCTTTACAGAAACGAAATATTCCAAAAGTATATCTCAAAAAGCTGAATTACTTTCGTAAAAAAAGTTTTGAACATAAAGACTGGAAATACTTTTTTGGTCAATACCGCCTAGAGGCTCAAAACTTAGAATTAATCGCCGATACGTCCAACAAATTGGATGCTAATTATGAAGTGTTGACTGATAAGTTGGATCGGTTTTATCTATCGTTAAAATTGAGGCATATATGTACTGCTATCTTGTATCACTCAGTCTTTAATAAGCACTATGAGTTTCCAAATTTGAAATTAAGTATGGACCTCGCCAAGCAGGAAAAGTACTTATCTTTTCCTGCTATTTCTGTTTATTATTTTTTCATTAAAGTGATACTGGGTGACGAAACTTATTTTTCAACAATTAAAGAAACACTTTTTGCGAATAGAAATCATTTTTCTGTCAAAGAGTTTCAGGATATCTACAAGATGATTTTGAATTTTTATATTAGAAATATTAATGAGAAGGATGTGGGTTTCGTGGCAGAGGCATTAGGGTTTTATAAGAAAGGTCTCGATTTAAATTTATTAATTGTAGATGGTTATTTGTCGAAAACAACCTATAGTAATATCGTGGGTATGGCCATTAAAGAAAAAGAGCTTGAATGGGTAGGGCATTTTATAGAGAATTATAAAGGTAAAATACGAAAAAAGGTACGACAGGAAGTTTATAACTTGAATAGAGCCCGCCTCGAATATGCAAAGAAAAATTTTGAACAATCGCTTTTGTTTATTAAAAATGTGAATTATAAACAGTTTTTTCCTGCTGTGACAGCAAGGTTGTTGCAGATAAAAATATACTGGGAAAGCGATCAGCTTGACTTGTTGTCACAGCATTTGTATTCGTTAAAATATTTTATCAAGCGAAAAAAAGTTATCGGATATCATCTGAAAGTGTTAAATAATACCATCTCTTATATTCAGAAATTGGCAGAGGTAAACCCTTATGACAAAACGGCTGTCAATGCACTAAAAGATAATATTTTACAATAGGACAACCTCATGGAAAAAGAATGGATCTTAGAGCAAATTGAAATCTTGTGATTACCACCTTAGCTTAACAAAACGTAGGGTCTGATCGGTTAGTTGACCTGTTACACGTAAGAAATATACGCCTGGAGGTAAGTCTAGTAAGTCAAATTCAATGTTGTTACGCCCAATTTTTATTTGGTGTTTTTGGGCACCCATCTTTTGCCCATTTGCATTGTAAATGGTGGTTTGGATTGTCTCTTCCTTAACTGCAGTCAAGTGCAAAATAATATTATCAAACGTAGGGTTTGGATTGATGGATATTAGTTTAATGCCATCTCCATTTGTTTCCGTTGATTGGTTGTCGGCATTACAGTCAAATTCGATAAGAAATTTCTTGTGAACATATTGGTTGACCATACCCCAGTTGCCATTCCAAAAATTCATGACTGCGAAATCTGCGTTTTCACTATTATATTCACTATAATCCACGGTTACCGCTTCTCCATTGGCCCATGCTCCTACGCCTTCCTCTTGTGAGTCATGGTAGCCAATAAATATCATCTCTGTATTAAGATTTAATAAAAATAAATTTTCATCATAAGAGTTGATTGTAGCTAGGTTTCCTCCGATGGCAGTAGCTGCATCATTTGCTTGTTGCCACGTCATGATGTTTTCCGAAAGGAAGTAAACGTGGTTGTTGTACTGCCCCCAATAGGTATAACCGTCAAGCTCTGTTGGGCAGTCTTCGACTGGTGTGACGGTGGTATTCGCACATTCTTTTTTGATTAGGTGCGGGCGTTGATTCCATTGATTGCCGAAACTCCATTTGCCGTCCCAAGGCAAAAATGTACCGTAATCATTTTCGGGAGTATTGAGTCCTACCCATGCATATTGAGCAAAATTAGTATAATTAACTGGGGATTGATCTTCCCAAACGAATGTTCCTTCATTCTCTTCATCGTTTAGTCCGATAAATACAGGTTCTTTTACAATACTCTTTATGTAATCATTTTCTTCTTGATTTTGTATTGTCAGCATCATGTGGTCAGACGCCTGATTGGCCATTGGCCAAGTAGAATTACTATTTGAAATATAATATCCATATTGGTTGAAAACACCAAGTTTTGTATAGCCAAGGAATGGCCCACAGCCTTGATTTGAATTGTCTTGAATTACGTTAATATTAAAATTACAAGAAACGGTGTCCTCGCATCCCGTTGCTTCATAGGTGATGATAGTGCTTCCAATAGAGAAATTGGATTCATTGGGTAAACCTTCTATTTGCGTAAGCTCAACAGTAGGACAATTCGTAATTAAAATCGGAGTATCCCAAGAGGCAATTGTTGATTCTTCAGTTGTTGATACATTTATGTCATCGGGACAAGTGATGGTAAGGTCATAGTTGATAGCCTCGACGTTTACACTAAAACTGCAAGAAACGGTGTCCTCGCATCCCGTTGCTTCATAGGTGATGACCGTACTTCCCAATGGGAAATTGGATTCATTGGGTAAACCTTCTATTTGCGTAAGCTCAACAGTAGGACAATTCGAAGATTCTACCACAGGTAATGGCCACGAAATGAATGCACTATTCGTTCCACTTGAGAAATAAATATTATCAGGACAAGAAATGGTGAAAGATTCTGGTATCAACTGAAAATTAGCGACTAGATTATAGGTGTCAGCGTAAATGGTAATTTTTCCTTCTGTATTGTCACTTAAAGCGGGTTCAGACCAACCTACAAATTCATATCCTGGGGAAGGAACAACCTTGACAGGGATTTCTACGCCTTTGAAATAAATACCCGTCCAAGGCATTGTAGTTTCATCTAGGTTGATGGTGCTAAATTCGACAGTCCCCCCAGCTATTGGATTTGAGGTGATGGTTACGTTAGAGGTGCCTGTAACTTCATTATATTGTTGGACGATATGTTGTCGGACAACGGGTGTTCTTCCATTTACGAAAGTAGAAATTTTGTTAACGTTTGATTCCCAAATATCAAAGCATTGAAACCATTTGCACATGTGCTCAGGTACTTCTGGTAGATAAGTGTTGTGAAATGAATCTAGCCTAGCTTGTAGTCTGCTGGGTTGATACAACGTGTTTAGTTGATCAGCCATTCTATTAATAAATTGGGTACGCCATTCAGGGTTTTGGATGCAAGCCCTAAAGGGTCTAGTGGACCATTCTGTACTTGGCCAAGTATAAGCAAGTCCATTGTGCAGACGCTGTAATGCATTGTCATAGAACATCCCAGAATTCATAATGCCTCCTTCATTGAATAATGATAAAGAGAAATCAAGGTCATAGGACATCCAATGCCATTTTGCACCTGCCTCCTTTTTTTTGTAGCGACGGACATTATTTGCAGGCCAGTCATGGTTATTGATGAATACATTGAAAGCGATGTAGTCTATGTATTCTTCTACTGCCATTATTGATTTTAAAGAGTCATAATTTGCAGGAATGCTCATGTCATTTTGGATGAAGTTCATATACTCAAACCAATCGTCACTATCTCCACTTTTTACGACATTGATTGTGTTGCCATCTTTGATTAGGTCATAATCTTCATTCTTTTTCCACCCAAAGTAGCTTTCAAAATAGCGCTTATCGAATCGTTCTCTTAGATTATAAAGGCCTCGATACTCCCCATTGAAATATGCTATGGCAGGCTGATACCCTTGTGACCTAACGAGAGGCTTGTCAATGATATTCCCAACATCACTTAAGTCTTGCACCATGCTAGCGGCATAAGCATCTCTAAAGAAAGTTTTGTCCCAGTCTTGACCTGAATTTCTCATAATGAAGCTTCCACAGTTTTCATTGGGAAGGTTCTCAAAAATAGGATAGTCGAAGAGTTTTTTTCCGTTATATTTTTTTGATTTTATAGATAATGATTTGTGCGGAAATACAGCACTAGCACTGCCTTGGATTTCAGCTTTGGCAGGCTGTTTAAAAGCTAAAGTCCCATCAGTTTTAAAGTAAATAACCTCTATTTTTGCTTCCCAATCCTGGGTGTAGTTTGGATAGATACCTGTCAATGGATCGAAAAAGTCTTTTGGATCGAAAGCTAAATAAACGATGGGCATTGTGTGCTGCACACCTATTAGGTAGGCTTCGGTTTGCACATCAGATGCATCTCCTTGGTCGTCATAGGTGATTGCTCGGAGCGTTAAAGAGTGATCAATTTCTATCGGTGAAGTATATACTGGGGAGTATGTATTAGGTATACTTCCGTCTATTGTATAATAAATAGGGTTTGAAGCCGTAAGGTTGACGAAGATACTTTCTGGGTATATTCCACTATTGGCCGAAAAATCGATTGATTGTGCTCCTAGACACAATGGAAACGCTAATAAAAAAAATAGAGCCTTTAAGAATCGTATTCTTGTGTGCAGATTTGATTGTTGGTTGTATCTCATGTGTTTCTTATGTTCAGGTATTCGCTAACAAAGATCAATGTTTATGGCTTTAAAAACAAGTTTTTGTGAAAAACTATGGATTTTGGGTATGTTTAATATGGTTTAAAAGCCTATATATTAATATACAGTGAACTTTCTACTTTGAACGGCTAACTTTTTTTAGGGTTACATACGGAGCTTTATAAAGCGAAGTGTCTGATCTACATTGGCACCAGTAGCTTTTACATAATAGACTCCAGGAGGAAAATCTCGGATGTCAAAGTTTTTTTCATGACTACCAATGGATAGATAATTTTTTGAATAATGCATCATTTGCCCTTGTGGAGTAATGATAGAAAATTGTATGGCTTCATCCGTATTAGCATAAAATCGCAAAGTAATAAGATCATTTGCAGGATTTGGGTAAATCGATTTTAATTTCAGCCCTTTTGGAGAGAAAGAAGGGCGTATAAAAGTTTGGTCGCTACCTACGCAGTCCATTTCCATTAGGAATCTTCTTTGTATATACGCATTATGCATAGTCCATGTACCTGCCCAAAAGTTTATGATAGCATAGTCATTCTCCTCTGTATTGCCACTGCTTAAATCCAAGGTGATAGGCTCATTGTTACTCCATTGATACTGGCCTTCGATAGCCTGATCATTAAACCCTATGAAAACCATTTCATTGATGTGTGTTTGTACAAAATCATTTTCTTCTTGAGAAGTTATCGATACTAGGTAGCCCCCTTTATCTTGCGAGAAAATCTTGCCTTGCGACCAAGTCATTTGGTCTTCGGATAAGTAATAGCTATGGTTATGATGCTGCCCCAAAAAGGAGAATCCATCAATATCTGTTGGGCAAGTGGGAGCTGCTGTGCAAGTTGTTTCCAAAATGTGAGGTCGCTGAGTCCATTGATTACCAAAAGCCCAAGTACCATCCCAGTTTAAAAATGTTCCGAAATCATTTTCAGAGGTGTTGAGTCCGCACCAATCACAGTCTGAAAAGTTTGTATAACTGATGGGAGATCCATCAAGCCAATTCCATTCTCCTTCCGACAGAGCATCATTAATGCCAATGAAAACTGGCACATTCACTACGTTTTGTAGGAATATATTTTCTGCTTGGTCGTTGATTGTTGCAAGAAAACCATTGGCTTGATCTGCTGCTTCTATCCAAGTGCTCGTGCTTTCAGAAAGGTAATAGCCATGCATATTGTATTCGCCTATTTTGGTGTATCCATCAATCTCTTCACAAGCATTGCCAGTGTTTGTGGTGGATACATTTATAGTAAAACTACAATTTGTAATACGACCACATGCATCATTGGCTTGATACGTGACGAGTGATTGGCCGATTGGAAAATCAGATCCGTTTGGTAGTCCATATGTCTGATTGATATTGACAATAGAACTAACTGGGCAAGTAGTCTCCGCAGTAGCTGTTTGCCAATTGGCGTAAGCCGATAAAGTAGATGTAGATAAGTATATGTCATCGGGACATGAGATTGTCAATACTGAATTGTCAATCAATTGGAAATTAGCGATTAGTGTATAATTACTATTTAAAATTTTGGTGGTAGTTGTTGCCTCTTGGTCAAGTGTTGGATCCGACCATCCTACAAACTCATATCCTGGTGCTGGGATTGCAGACACAGGAATATCGATTCCTGCAAAGTATGTTCCTGACCATGGGAAATGATTCTCGTCTAGGTTGAGTGTACTAAATTCAATTTTTCCTCCAGTCGTGGGTTGGGCAGTTAGTGTAACGGAAGTAGTGCCCAATATTTCGGGATATTGTTCGATAAAATGTTGACGCACAACAGGTGCACGCCCTGCGATAAAGTTTTCAACTTTGCTTAGACTATTCTCCCAATCGTTCCAACAGTCAAACCATTTACATCTATGTTCGTCTATTTCGGGTTCATAAATTTCAATAAATTCATTCAGTCTATTTTGTAATCTATCAGGTGCGTATAAGATGTTGAGTTGATCGGCCATTCGATTGATGAATTGAGTACGCCACGTATCATTTTGGACGCAAGCCCTGAAAGGTCGAGTGCTCCATTCTGGATTGGGCCAAGACCAGTTTAATCCAGTATGCAGACGGTTTAGGGAGTTGTCTTGAAATTCGCCAGAATCCCAAATACCACCTTCATTGTAAAGGGAAAATGTAAAATCTAAATCATAAACCATCCATCGCCATTTTGCATCAGGCGTCTTTTCTTTATATCTTCGGATGTTATTGCCGGGCCAATCATGGTTATTTATAAATATATTTAAGGTTAAATAGTCGATGTAGGCATCAACGTCCATTAGCTTTTGTAGGGAGTCATAATTGGTGGAGATGCTCATGTCGTTTTCCAGTAAAAAACTCATGTAGCTGTTCCAGTCTTCAATATCACCCGATTTGACATTGTCAAGATTCTTAATTAAGTCATAATCATTTTTCTTCCAATCAAAATGAGTTTTGAAATACCGTTTATCTAAGCGTTCTCTAATATTATAAATACCTCGGTACGCTCCATTGAAATAGGCAATAGTAGGGCGGTATGCTTGTAGATCCATATTGGGGAAGTCTATAATGTTTCCAACATCTGATAAGTCCCCAACTAGGCTGGTCCCATAAGCGTCCCGAAACCCCAACTTGTTCCAGTCTTGTCCCGAATTTCTTAGCACAAAACTACCATATTTGTCGTAAGATAAATCCTCAAAAAGCGGGTAGTCAAAAAGTTTTTCATCGTTGTATTTTTTTGCCTTTACCGAGATAGACTTATGTGCAAATTCAGCACTTGCTGATCCTTGTATTTCCACTTTAGCAGGTTGATTGAATCCAATTGAACCATCTGTTTCAAAGAAAGTTATGTCAGCCGGTGCCTCTAAATCTTCTAAATAATTGGTATAAATACCTGTCTCTGGATCGTAAAAATCAAAAGGATCGAAAGCTAAATAGATAATAGGAAAAGCGTGATGTTCATTGATTAAGTATACTGCTGTTTGGACATCACTCACCTCATTTTCGGCTGAAATGGCAATGGCACGGATAGTCATGGAAGAGTCAATGCTGATAACTTCTTGAAAGACGATGTCGCTACTGTCTGGCAGACTACCATCTATTGTATAATAAATATTGCTCTCTACATTTGTGGAAAGCCAAAGTTGGATTGGACTATCATATTGACCACTGGTGGTGGAGAAAATAGGTGCACTTGCTTGCGCAAAAAGGAGACTCGGCAGGAATATTATAAGGAAACTGAAAAGTTTAGCTAGTTGATACATCAGAATAAAGTTGAGAGGAAATAAGGGTTTCCGATGATGGGAGGTTGTCAAAGATACTAGGTTTTGGTTTGTCCTCCAAAGTTAAGCCTTAAAATACCTTAATTAGGTTATGCTTTCTTATAGCCAAATAATTCTTGCTCTTTGATAAGTTCTGCCACTTTTGCGGGTACCATATCTTCCCATTGATCATCATTAGATTGGATTTTCTGGAAGGCAACTTGGGACCAAATAGATAGTATGTTTTTATCTACATGATGTATGTCTTCAATTTTTCCTTTTTTGATTAAGTGGCTAAATAGGAATGTGATGCCATCTGGCAGATGCATATTGATGCAATTCAGGTATTTATCAGTTTTGCGATCAATGGAGGGGTAGCCATAGATTTTTGTTTGTTTGGTAAATAGTCGCCCCAACGAAATCAATAAAGCACCATCATCATCTTCTTCATCATGTTTCGTGAAAATATCTCGCAATTCCTCAACTCCAATGACTAACCCGATCTTTTTTATCTTGTAATCTGAAAAGTAATGAACCAATTTGTATCGGTCTTCACAATTAGAAATAATAACCGTTTGGTTCATCGCACAAAGTAAATTGGCTCTATCCAAAAAGTCTTTTTCAATATTAAATTTTAAATATTCTAAATGATCTAAGGTGATTTCAACTAATGGAACGGCTCCTTCAGGATCGACTTCTTTTTCTTCTTTGAATTGTTTTAGCCCTGAATCAAGCATATCCATGTTTACCTTTGTAGGAGGTAAAAAATTACCTCTTACGATTAGTAGGCTTTTTTTGTAAAGAAAATCGGAGGGGTGTACATTTTTGCCGTCAGGCCCAAACATCGCAACTTCTGATAATCCATTCTTAACTAACAAATAAGACAGCCACCGATTGTCAATATCTTTAAAGTCAGGCCCATGTAGGTCAATCATGTCTATCGACACACGCCCTTTGATAGTGTCCATCAAGGAAACCAATAATTTTTCGACATCATTAGCATGATAATAGCAGGCATGTATCAAGTTTACACCTAGAATGCCGACTGCTTGTTGTTGCTGCTGGTTATTTTGATCATGCATTTTGACATGGAGGATGATTTGATTGGCTGGCCCGTCAGGTTTGAGTTGGAAGCGCAAA
>JAJRQS010000177.1 GCA_024280135.1 Bacteroidota bacterium
CTGTTGGAAAGTAAATTTAAAATAGGGAGAAGGGTAGTCTTCTGCGACCCATTCCATTTTTTTAGTTGTATTATTATATATTTCAATGGTCGCACCTTCTACGGAATTAGTCGGTGCATCTTTTTTAGGTCTGGGTTCTGCCAGCGTTACATCAAAAATATATCCAGGCTGCCGTTCCATTTCCATTTTTAAGAAAATTTTGTTCGCCTCATTTTTTTCTGAAGGATCTACTTTGATTTCTTTTTGAAAATATAATTTACTAGTCGCTCGGACGATATAATTTCGCTTGTCGTTCGTCTCAAATACAAAATGCCCAAACTCATCCGTAATCGCTGTTCCTACACTTACCATTTGACTAGTAAAGAGCTTTACTTCAGCATCTTTGATAAACCCACGGTCATCTTCTTCATAGACATAGCCTTCTATGATGAGGGTATTTTGGGCATAAGCTTGCGCAAAAGAGCAAACGAGTAGAATTAAAAGTAGTTGAATGGTCTTCATGTCTAGTGTTGTTTAGTGAACTCGAACAAAACATAAGATATTTCCTATATTTGCACACGCAAAAGTAACGATTTTTTTTTGTATTTTATGCTTACACAAAAATCTTACGCTTGTCTAACGATATAAACGAAAAACCTTATGCGTATTATTTTTATGGGTACACCAGAATTTGCAGTCCCTAGCTTGGAGATTTTACAATCTGCTGGCTATGATATTGTTAGTGTCATCACCGCAACAGACAAGAAAGGCGGCAGAAATGGTAAGAGATTACTTCAATCAGCGGTCAAAAAATATGCGCTCGCCCATAACATACCCGTTTTGCAACCCAAAAACCTTAAAGCCCCTGATTTTGTTGACATTTTGCGCAAGCTGAAAGCGGATCTACAAGTAGTGGTCGCCTTTAGGATGTTGCCAGAAGTGGTTTGGAATATGCCACCAAATGGCACCTTAAATCTACATGGCTCTCTATTGCCCAAATATCGAGGGGCAGCACCTATTAATTGGGCTGTCATAAACGGGGACAAAGAAACAGGTGTGACAACCTTCAAACTTAAGCACCAAATCGATACAGGCGATATGTTTTTCCAATCGAAAGTAAAGATAGGCGAAGATATGACAGCTGGAGAATTGCACGATATAATGATGCCGATTGGTGCTGAACTAGTCCTTAAAACAGTGAAAGCAATCGAGGCAAATAACATTGAGTCCAAACCTCAAGCAGGCACGCCCACCCATGCACCTAAAATTTATCACAAGACGAGTGGGATAGATTTTGAGAACCTTACGGAAAAAATTCATAATTTTATTAGAGGACTAAGCCCTTACCCAACTGCTTGGACGACCTTTCAAAACAAAAAGATGAAAGTATTCCGATCAAAAAAAGAAATTGGATTCGTAGGATATGCTCCAGGAACCTTCGTCACAGACAAAAAAACATTTTTCAAAGTCGCAACCAAAGATGGATACATTCATTTCTTGGAAATACAAGCAGAAGGACGTAAACGGATGCCGATTCGGGATTTTTTGAACGGTTGGAAATAGAGGCTTTGCTGTGGTCGCGTTTAAGTGTTCACTTAAACCCTCCTCACCCTTTATCTGCACTAAAAAAGCGTTTCCAAATTTCAGTTTGTGGCATTTGAGCACTTACTTTGATAATCTCTTTGGTTGTCGGATGTGCGAATTCCATACTTGAACAATGTAAGGCAATGGAGCGACCATCTATTTTTTGGCGACTACCATATTTGATGTCACCGACTATTGGGCAACCAACGGTGGAGAGTTGGGCCCTTATTTGGTGGGAACGACCCGTTAAAGGATTTATTTCTAATAAGTAATAATGGTCAACCATCGCCACTAGTTTCCAGTCCAATATTGACTCTTTGGCTTTGGCAGTACGTCGGCCGAGTTTGTCGTAAGCTTTAGTAATGTTTTTGTCGTGGTCTTTTAATAAATAGTGCTTCAGGCGCCCAGATTCGCCTTCTGGTTTTTTTCGCGTAAGCGCATAATAAGTCTTGGTCACCTTTCTATCTTGGAAGAGCTTGTTCATTCTCGTCAAGGCCTTGCTTGTTCTGGCCATGACAATCACACCCGATACCGGTCGATCAAGGCGATGAATCGATCCTAAGAATACGGCTCCAGGTTTGTCGTAACGTACTTTGATGTATAATTTACCCAAGTCCAATGCAGTAGGGTCGCCAGTGGCATCACCTTGAGAGAGCAAGCCCGGAGGTTTGTTGATAGCGATTAAGTGATTGTCTTCATGTATGACACGTACGTCATTAAGGCTATATTGCATCTCATTGGTTTTATGGGTAAAAAGTTTTACCTTACGGCAAAATTACGGAAACATGACCAATATTACCATAGGTTTTTCTCCTTGTCCCAATGATACTTTCATCTTTGACGCAATGGTTCACCAAAAAGTGGATACAGAAGGGCTAAATTTTGAATTGGTTATGGAGGATGTAGAAGCATTGAATCAAATGGCTTTCGCCCAAAAATTGGATGTTACTAAGTTGAGTTTTCATGCCTTTGCTTATTGCTTGGAGGCTTATCAATTGCTGCATTCAGGTTCGGCCTTGGGGAATGGAGTAGGCCCTTTGTTGATAGCTCAACAGCAAATGAATTCGGAGGAATTGATCCAGGCAACCATTGCTATTCCAGGAAAATATACAACCGCCAATTTTCTACTTGGTCTTGCCTATCCTAAGGCAAATAAAAAGAAAATTATGTTATTTTCGGACATAGAATCCGCTGTTTTGTCTGGGGAAGTAGATGCGGGTTTGATTATCCATGAAAACCGTTTTACCTACGCAGAACGAGGCTTAATTAAAATCCAAGACCTAGGAACTTTCTGGGAAGAAACGTCAAGTCAAGCGATACCCCTCGGAGGAATTGTAGTTCGGCGAAGTTTTGACAAGGCCTTGCAGCAAAAAATAGATCGAGTACTCAAACGAAGTTTAGAATACGCTTTCGCAAATATCGAAGATGTACTCCCGTTTGTCCAAGATTTTGCGCAAGCGATGTCTCCTGAAGTGATGATGAAGCATATCGGTTTGTATGTTAACGAATTTACTTTGGACTTGGGAGAGAAGGGGAGGAGTGCCGTACAGCACATGTTGTTGATGGGACGTGAAAAAGGTATTTTACCCGAGTCAGACTTTGATATTTTCGTGTAATATAGTAAATGGACTACTCATTTATAGTATCATTATAACGAAGGAATCAGAGAATCTTCAACCGTTGAACCAGAACTATTGAATACAAAAGAAACAGGTTTATTTCTTAGCCAACAAGACAAGCAGGATTTGATTAATTTCTTACAAACATTTACGGATGATACTTTCTTGAATAATGATGCCTATAAAACACCCTTTTAGGACAGTCCTCGACGTTTTATTTCTTTTAAAATAAATGCACGTTCTCGAGTCAAATCGCCCGTGATAGAAGTGTTTTCTTCAGCTCTTCGGATGAGGTAGGGTAATACTTCTTGTACCGGTCCATAGGGAAGGTATTTGGCGACTCGATAGCCGGCAGCACCCAAATTAAAAGTGATATTGTCACTCATGCCATACAATTGAGCGATGATTTGATTGGGGTGATCGATGGGTATGTTGTGCTTACGCAAATAGTCAATATGGTGTTGACAACTGTTTGCATTATGCGTTGCGTTACATAAAGAAACCGTCTCGATGTTGTCTAAGCAAAAACGAACAGCTAGATTATAAGCCTCATCTGTGGCCTTTTTGTTGGGTTGTATGGGATCTTGATAGCCCATTTCTTTGGCACGTGTACGTTCTTGGTCCATGTAGGCACCCCGTACGGTTTTGACGCCCAATATATATCCATCTTTTACGGCTTCTTCTTGTGCTTTCATGATGGCCGCCAATCGGTCATGTCGATACAACTGATATGTATTAAAAACGATCGCCTTTTGTTTGTTGTAGCGACGCATCATGAGGGTCACGACATGATCGATGGCATCTTGCATCCAAGATTCTTCTGCATCAAAATATACAGTTACGCCCCGTTTTTGAGCAGCATAGCAGACGTTGTCCATTCGCTTGAGAAAAATACGATACTCTTTTAAATCCTCCATCTCCAGTTGATTCCCTGAAGCAAAGAGTGTGGTCAATAGTTTATTTGGTGCAAGCCCCGATACCTTGACGCTGACAATAGGGATGTTATCATAATCCTTAGCAAATTCTATGGCTCGGATTATTTCGTTCATTGTTTTGTTGAGTTGGGCTTCGGTGTCTTTGCCTTCGGCACTATAGTCCAATATGGTTAAGGTGTTATATTTGGCAAGCTCTTCAACAGAGTGCAAAGAGTCCAATAAGGTTGTACCCCCACAAAATTGTTTGTAAACGGTATTTTTGACAATTTTTTTGACGAAAGGCAAACGCAGTTTTAAGGCAAGGATGCCCAACTTAGAACCATATTTGACAAGAGCAGGCTTGCTCATCATTTTGAAAATCCGATTAGCATCTTTAAGATCACTATCTGATTGGTTGGCAAAAGCAATTTGCGTATTTTCAAAATCAACTTTAGGTTTTTTACCTAAATTATTATTGGCAGTGGTCTCGTCTATTTTACTCAATTTACGTTTGGCTTTTTTAGCTGCAGTTTCCCAAATCTCCAGTGCTGCATCTGCCTGCAAAGCTAACATTTCTAAACCGTTTATGCAAATAGATTTATGTATTTTCCCCTTGCGTAAAAAAGCAGTTTCTTCGGGGTTGTAAACAAGGTCAAAAAGCAGGTGCTTTTCCGTCAGGTCTTGATACGGTATATTAGGAAATTCTTCCACCTTTGGATACATGCCTAGGGGAGTCGTATTAATGACAATAGGAAAATCAGCTAGCCCCTTTTTATGCAAATCTTCGTATGTCCAAACGCCTTCTTTTGCCTTTCGGGAAATGAGTTGAAAGGGAATATTTAATGAGGTGAGCCCTACTTTTACGGCTTCTGATGCGCCACCTGTGCCGAGGATGAGTGCACCTTTCGGTGAAAAGTCAGGGTGCTTTTGCATATTATTTTTTAGAGAAGTTACAAATCCATAAACATCTGTGTTGTAGCCTATTAGAGTTTTTTCATTAATGCAAATTGTATTTACGGCTCCAACTTTTTGCGCAAGCTCATCTAATTCATCTAAGTATGGAATGACGTCTTTTTTATATGGAATGGTGACATTAAGTCCCAGTAGAGTCCGCTGGTTTTTTAGTAAGATGGGCAATTCGCTAATGTCGGATAGTGGGAAGTTTTGATACGCCCAATCTACCGTCTTGGATTCCTCAAATTTCTGAGTAAAATAACCTTTGGAAAAAGAATGTCCCAAAGGATAGCCAATCAATCCTAGTAGGTGTTTGATTGCCATTAGGCAACTTTGTTCTTGTTATCAAAATAGTCTAAAGCAAACACAATGACCAAACCCGCCAAAAAAGCGACAATAGCTGCAAAAATCATGGGTGTGCCTGTATAATCTGCTGGCAGTACATTCTGCTCCAGAAATGGAACTTCAACCCCCTTACTATTGATACGGGTTTGGATGACATTACGCCATGGCCATAGTTTGTTTAAGGAGCCGAGCATAAAGCCCGTTAGTAGAGCAAAAGCCACGTATTTGTAATGTTTGAAAACCCAGCTGATGACCCGAGAAAATACAGCTAGACCGACTGCACAGCCTGCTGCAAAGACTAAAACCGTTTTGATAGCCACTGGATCAAAATGCTTAACTGCTTTTTCTACTGCAGGCAAAACAATCATATACATTCCCATCAACAATA
>JAJRQS010000178.1 GCA_024280135.1 Bacteroidota bacterium
AAAGCCCGCAGGGACTTTGAAGCTAAAAATGCTGCACTTCAGCTTCAAAGTCTCTCCTGCTTCAATGCCGATTGCTACTTATTGGAACTCTTACGTCGAGCTTTTGAGTCTGAAGCAAGTACCTCATTTAAGCTCCTTTTTCTTAAACAATTTTGTTCGTGGTAGTTTTTTTTTACGTTCGATTCCTCGCTTCTTCGATTCCTCAATTCCTCGCTTCTTCGTGTATATATTGCAAGTCTGTGCCATCATGTCCGATCCAACAGTTGAAAGCCATTGCCATGAATGTTCACAATCTCAATATTGGGGTCACTTTTTAGGTATTTTCTTAATTTGGTAACAAAAACATCCATGCTTCTTGCTGTAAAGTAATTATCCTCTAGCCAGATTTTGGTCAATGCTTCAGAACGAGGTAGGATATCATTGATATTCACTAAGAATAATTGCAGTAAATGAGCTTCCTTTGGCGAAAGCTTCGTGTCAATCTCCCCCTCGTTGAACGAGAGGATTCTATTTTTAAAATTAAAATGGAATTTCCCAAATGTAAATTCATCTGGCATTTTTTCATCTGATTTCTTGACAGACCGTTTGAACAGATTTTGTATGCGCAATAATAATTCTTCAGAATTGAAGGGTTTCGTGATGTAGTCATCCGCCCCGATTTTAAGCCCCTCAATAACATCCTCTTTAAGCATTTTTGCCGTAAGGAAAATTAAGGATACGTCTTGATTTTTTTCTCGAATCAATTTGCCCAAAGTGAAGCCGTCCATCTTGGGCATCATGACATCTAGAATACACAATTCAAAATTGGCCTTTTGAAATTCCGCCCAACCCGCCTCTCCATCTGTAGCTAAGGTGACAGCATAGTCGTGCATTTCTAAATAGGACTTTAGTACGTCCCCAAAATTCAAATCGTCTTCAACTAATAAAATACTATGGTTTGTGTTTTGCATAAATATTTGGTTTGTAGTGCCAGTCTATTGGTTGTTTTGGGGTAGTGTCAAAATAAAAGTGCTCCCTTTTCCTAATTCACTTTCTACCTCAATCTTTCCTTGATGTAGTTCGACAATGGTTTTTACATACGACAAGCCTAGCCCAAAGCCCTTCACATCGTGCCGATTGCCAGTATGTACCCTATAAAATTTCTCAAAAATGTGTTTTTTAGATTCTCGACTGATGCCAATGCCGTTATCTTTTACTAAAACTTGAATTCCTGCTGTTACATTGCGTGTTAAGATGGAAATATCTGGATTTTTAGGCGTATATTTATTTGCATTGTCTAGCAAGTTGTGAATGACGTTTGAAATATGCGTCTTGTCCAAGTTTAAAAGAGTTGCCGTAGCGCCTAGTTCAACAATGATTTGCCCGCCTTTTTTTTCTACTTGCAAGCTGATATTACTAACGGCTGTTTGGATGATTTCATGCAAATCAACTGGAGCACGGTTGATTTGCAAGTCTTTATTTTCTGCTCTGGCCGATCTTAAAACTTGTTCTACTTGGCGGTGCATTCGTTTATTTTCTTGGCTGATAATCTTTGTGAAGCGTTTGACTTTTTCAGGATTATTCAAAATCATTGGATTTAGAATAGAATCTGCCGCCAAAGAAATCGTGGCAATTGGCGTCTTAAATTCATGTGTCATATTATTCATGAAGTCCGTCTTCATTTCGGACACTTTCTTTTGTCGCAAGATGATAAATATCGTATAAGAAAAAATAAACATGATGATACTGGTGAATAACACAGCTGCAATCACAAAAGGATAGAGCGTAGAACGTATGTAATTTCTTTTTTGAGGAAACTCCACATATAACATGCCTGAAGAATGCTTGTCTGGGGTAAAGAGAAAGGCAGCATAGGGCGACTTGCGTAGATTGGTAAACCTCTGTTGGATATGTTGATTGCTACCATCTATTAGGTAATGTCCATTATAAATGACAAATTCGTTTTTGGCATTAGAGAAGATGCCATAGTGATATTCTAAGGTGATACCATGATTAGACATTTCCTTTCGGAAAAAAGACTCCAATTTTTCGACAGAAATTCTTTGCTCTATGGGTGTTTCCTGTAACCCTTCGTTCAAAGACTCGATGGCTACAAATTTATCTTTCTTATCTTCTTCGTTGATTAGATCCAGCAAAGAGAAGTTTGTATTGACCTCTTTCTCAATTTCTTCTGCCGAATATCCATTAATAGCCACAATGACATTATTTCGCTCATTATCCGCAAGGAGGCTAGAGACGTTGCCTAATGCAGCAAAAACACTTTTGTCAAATTGTTCGGTATTCAATTTAATCCCTCGCTTGATCGAATAGATCTGTAAGTAGATGATGCCCGCCAAAGCAATCCCCATAATACTGATGATCCAAAATATCTTACGTTTAGTCATGGTGCCCCTATATAGCAATGCTAAAAGTACTAAAAATATAGCACTTACTCCTTTTTGCTTACGTCAAAACTAAGGTAGAAATACCGCTTTCTATGTGTAATTTCTATTTTTTAACAAGTATTTAACGTGTAAAGCCCCGTAGAAATGGGCTCGTTTGAAACGGTTTTTTGAAGATTTTAGCTTTTTTATCTCCCTAAAAAGCCCATTTTTAGGGTCATATTCCTTATTTTACTAACCTTTTAGCCAAAAAGGGTCAAGTATTATTGGATTTTCTTTGAAATTCAAAAAATACATTATACCTTCGCTTAATCTTATTTTCTAAACTTAACTATAAGGAATGAACAAATCAGAAATGATCAGCCACGTGGCAGAAACTGCTGGACTTAGCAAAGTTCAAGCTCAAGAAGCTGTAAATGCAGTACTTAACGGAATTTCAAAGACTTTACAAGCTGGTGAGCCAGTACGTTTATTAGGTTTTGGTAGCTTTACTGCAAAGGAAAGAGCTGCTCGTAAAGGTCGTAACCCAGCAACAGGAAAAGCAATTGATATACCTGCTAAGACACTTGCAAAATTCAAAGCTAGTAAAGAACTTACTGAATCTTTGAACTAAGAAGACTTTGTCGTACGACAAAATCAAATCAGATAAAAGGCAATCTCTTCAAAGAGGTTGCTTTTTTTTATGCTTATCATTACCTTTGGCAACATTCTTATCATTACTCCTAGTCAATCAACCATCTATGAAATTTGAAACTAAAACCATTCACGCTGGAGTGCATCCAGATCCTTCTACGGGTGCTATCATGACACCCATATTCCAAACCTCAACTTACATCCAAGCTTCACCTGGCGATCACAAAGGTTTTGAATATTCTCGCACCCAAAACCCCACACGCAAAGTACTAGAAGACAACATAGCTGCCCTAGAAAATGGAGAAAGAGGTTTGGCTTTTGGCAGTGGATTGGCAGCGATGGATGCTGTCATCAAATTACTTAGCCCAGGTGACGAGGTACTTTCGACAAATGATCTCTATGGTGGTTCTTACCGGCTGTTGCGCAAGGTATTTGAAAAATTTGGCATTCGGTCCACCTTCGTGCCCATGTCAAATCCAGAAGCCATCCGCCCTTTCATCACCAGTAGGACAAAATTAATCTGGATTGAAACACCCACCAATCCTTTACTAAATATCATCGACATAAAAGCCATTTGTGCCATTGCCAAAGAGCAAGGCATCCTGACCGTGGTGGATAACACTTTTGCTTCTCCTT
Source organism: Bacteroidota bacterium (assembly GCA_024280135.1). Classification (GTDB taxonomy): domain Bacteria; phylum Bacteroidota; class Bacteroidia; order Chitinophagales; family Saprospiraceae; genus HyVt-613. Next base: position 3,651 of record JAJRQS010000178.1, read on the forward strand.
ACCTGCAAAATCCGCTAGACTTGGGGGCTGACATCGTATTACACTCGGCTACGAAGTACATCAATGGACATTCAGATGTCGTGCTCGGTTTGTTGGTTGCCAAAACGGAAAAACTAGGAGAAGAACTCGCTTTTATCCAAAACTCTACCGGAGCGGTACCCGGCCCAATGGATTCTTTTTTGACTATTCGAGGAGTCAAGACGCTACACATACGAATGCAACGTGCTTGTGAAAATGCAGCCAAGATTGTCGCTCATCTACAATCGAATCCAAAAATTAATAAAATATATTGGCCCGGTCTGTCCACCCATCCTAATCATGAGATAGCTGCCCAACAGATGCGTGATTTTGGAGCCATGATTTCTTTTGACCTCAAAGATGACACCTTTGAAGCGGCTAATGCCATTATCGAAAACACACATCTCTTTTCCCTTGCGGAATCACTCGGTGGTGTCGAATCCTTAATCGGACATCCTGCTTCTATGACACATGCTTCCATTCCAAGAGAGGAGCGCTTAAAAGCTGGATTGCACGATTCGTTGATTCGGTTGAGTGTCGGTATCGAACATATTGATGACTTGATTGCGGATCTAGATAGAGCGATGGCCTAAAAAATAAATGTGATCAGCACTGAGTCAAGTGCTACTAAACACCTAACTTGCACTTACTTATTTTTTAGCGCAAGCGAACTATCAAAACACCAAAGCATGTACGGAGATATTAAAAATCAATTGGCGAAAGAAATAGCGGAAATTCGAGAAGCTGGATTATTCAAAGAAGAGAGAATTATTATGACGCCTCAAGGCTCAACCATTCGGGTAAGTGACGGAAAAGAAGTCTTAAATTTTTGTGCCAACAACTATCTAGGACTTTCGTCCAATCGTAAAGTCATCAATGCTGCCAAAAAAGCCATCAACACGCACGGCTTTGGGCTTTCCTCTGTTCGTTTTATTTGTGGTACTCAAGATATTCACAAAGAATTAGAAGAGAAAATTGCGGCCTTTGTAGGTATGGAAGATGCCATTTTGTATGCAGCGGCTTTTGATGCCAATGGAGGGTTGTTTGAGCCCCTTTTGGGAAAAGAAGATGCGATTATTTCCGATGCCTTAAATCATGCCTCTATCATTGATGGTATTCGGCTATGTAAAGCCAAGCGGTTTCGGTATGACACCAATGACATGAAGAGTTTGGAAGAGAAGCTGAAGGAAGCACAAGGAGCTAGACGCATTTTGATTGCGACTGATGGTGTGTTTTCTATGGATGGGACCATTGCGCAGATAGATAAGATTTGTGACCTTGCGGACAAGTACGGAGCGATGGTGATGGTCGATGATAGTCATGCTACTGGATTTACAGGCCCTACTGGTAGAGGTTCTGCAGAGCATTGTGGTGCGATGGGCCGAGTAGATATCATCACCAGTACTTTTGGCAAAGCATTGGGCGGAGCTTCGGGTGGTTTTACAGCAGCAAAGAAAGAAATTGTTGAAATATTACGTCAGCGTTCAAGGCCTTATTTATTTTCTAACACACTGGCTCCTTCTGTGGTGGGTGCTTCCATCGCAGTGGTCGATATGCTCAGTGAGACCTCGAAGCTTCGAGAGAAACTAGGGCGTAACACGAGGTTTTTCCGAAAGGAAATGAAAAAAATTGGTTTCGATATGATTCCAGGAACGCATGCCATCGTGCCGATAATGTTGTATGATGCGAAGCTTGCGCAAAAAATGGCTAATAAACTATTGGAAGAAGGAATTTATGTGATTGGCTTTTTCTTTCCTGTAGTACCAAAGGATAAAGCGAGAATTCGAGTTCAAATTTCTGCTGGACATAAGCGAGAAGACTTGAAAAAAGCCATTGCAGCTTTTGCTAAAGTGGGTAAAGAATTGGGGGTGGTGTCTTGATGACTTAATTGAGAATACTGATAGCTAGCTATCGGTAGCGGATATGCAGCACGCAGGTGTCTCCTCCAAACAATAGTACTATCATTTTGTTACCTTTGCAATCCCAAGCCTATTTTGCCGTAAGGCTCCACATAAAACTATTCAGTATGCAAGAATCGATAGAATTCGCTAAAAAAGAATTAAACAATGT
>JAJRQS010000179.1 GCA_024280135.1 Bacteroidota bacterium
GATCAAAAATACTCATGTGCTCTTTTTCTGTCTTTTAAGTGGGTTTGAAGTTAAATAGTAAGCAATAAATTTCGATTCACTTTGGTTTTAAAACAAAGTTGCGTATAATTAGACGTTATAGCACGATTTTTGTTTATATATTTGGTGGTTGAATCCATTATGAGCCTTATTTTTCATTGATTATCTAGAGTTTACATGAAATATCTATACAGCCTAGTTTTTTTCTTTTTGCTTTCATCTATGGCTTATGGTCAACGAAAAGCCAATAATCTCTTTAAGAACGATCGTTTTGCGGAAGCTATTCCTTATTTTGAAAAAGCCCTCAAAAAAGAGAATGCTACCAAAATTCAATCTAAACTCGCAACTTGCTATCGCAAAACCAATCAACTCCAAAAAGCAGAAGTACTTTATAGCGAAATCGTCCAAAGAAAGCATTATAGCACTAAAGTAATGCTTTATTACGGTGAAGTCTTGATGGGTCTAGGACGATATGACGAGGCCAAAACCTGGTTCTTGAAATATGCTGAAAAGAAACCTAAAGATAAAACGGGACAATTGAAGGCAGCCGCTTGTGATTATGTCAAAACAATTAAGCCTTATTTCACTTCTGTAAAATTCATCCCGATTCCTTTTAATAGTGACGCTGATGATTCTAATCCGACCTTCTATAAAGGAAAAATTTATTTTGCATCCGATAGAAAAGTGGGTTTTAATGTATTGAAACAAAAATCGGGTTGGACAGGTCGAGATTACACTAGAATCTATCAAGTAGATTGGCCCGGTTCGAATGTGTTTTCTGCCCCAGAAGCTTTACCCTTTAGAATTAATAGTCTGAATAAAAATACAGGTAAACCTTCTTTTTCCCGCAAGGGAGATGTCTATTTTACCAGAAATACGAACAAAGCATCAAAGGACGGTACCTATAAATTGCATATTTATCACACTCGGCTTTTGCCAAACGGTAAATGGGAAAAACCAAAAGAATTATCTTTTTGTCAGCTAAGTATTAATTATTTGCATCCCAGTATTTCAGAAGATGGTAGGACTTTATTTTTTGCGTCCAATAGAAAAGGAGGCGAGGGAGGAATGGATATTTTTAAATCTGAAAAAATCGGTAGCTCTTGGTCTAAACCCATCGCGTTGGGTGTGCCAATCAATACGTCTGATCACGAAGCTTTTCCGTTTATTCATCCTTCCGGAAAATTGTTTTTTAGTTCCAAAGGACACAATGGATTTGGAGGGTTTGATATTTTTGTCTCAAGTCGGGATGAACATGGAATGTGGCAAAAACCAATAAACTTAGGGACTCCTATTAACTCTAGCAGAGATGATATTGGCTTTTATACGGATAGTTTGATGCAGATGGCTTTGTTTTCCTCCACAAAAGGTGGTAATAACGATGATATTTATTTGTGTCATTTTGATACGCTGCTTGCGCAAAAAAGGACCATTGAGGTCTCGGATTCAAACCCAAAAGGTGGACGCTCTTCTGATGGAGATGCGATAGAAGAAAAGAATGAAAATAGTCCAATCCAGAACAAAACTATTGATGATAGTAATGGGGTAGTGGAACTGCAATTGGGAATAGTTGAATCAGACGAGGATTTACCTTCGCCGACTATAAACTATCAAGAAAAATATACTCAATACGGCATTGAATTATTTGAAGGAGATACCATTGTCCTAGCGGCACCAGCATATGCAACCGATAATTATGAAGTGCCAAGTTTCTTAGCAAAGCAACTTGATCAATTGGTGCCAGCCATGTATTTAACAAAAGGATTGGCGTATGAAATTTACTGTTTTTCAGACGAAGGAGCAGACATTTTCTCGCAAGAGACCCTCGTGGACAAAAGAGCTGAAGCCATCAAAGCGTACTTTTTAGAAAAAAATATTTCTGAACATCAGATCAAAGTCATCGGAATATCCACAAATAATGCAGAAATAATCCCTACTTTCGCAGAGAAAGACAAGATTTTCATTCTTGTAGCGTCTTCTAAACAGTAGTTTTTTAATCACTTTTTAATGAGTTTACCAGATTCTTTATTTTTTGGGGATATAGCCACTAAGTTTCAGAAGTGGATAGACGAATCGTCTTATTCATCTTACTTTATATTGGTTGATTCTAGTTCTTCTGTCTATTGTCTGTCAGACATCATTCATCTAAACCCAAACATTGATTGGAAAATCATTGAGATACCAAGAGGGGAGGCATATAAGACGATTACAACTTGTAGCTTGATTTGGGAGGAACTATTCACCAATGGCGCAGATCGATTTTCCCTAATGGTTAATCTAGGAGGAGGTGTAATAGGAGATATGGGTGGTTTGGCTGCTGGTACTTATATGAGAGGTATTGATTTTGTACAGATTCCCACGACCTTATTATCTATGGTAGATGCTTCGGTAGGCGGCAAGGTAGCGGTAGATTTTCATTTGGCAAAGAACATAATAGGGCTTTTTAAAACACCCGTAGCTAATTTTATTGATTCCAAATGGTTACACACACTTCCACAAGAAGAGATAAGAAGTGGGTGGGCTGAAATGATCAAACATGCTATGATTGCGGATACGTCTGCTTTTGAGAAGATGAGCCAGTTTGAATCTTTTGATGAAATAGATTTTGAATCTTGGATTATGCATTCTGTTTCCATAAAGTATAAAATTGTAGAATCAGATCCAACTGAGCAGCACTTGCGCAAAGGATTAAACTTTGGGCATACGATTGGGCACGCAGTGGAGACTTTTTTCTTAGAACAAGAAACACCTAAAAAACACGGTGAATGCGTAGCTATCGGAATGCTTTGTGCAGCTTATATTTCTAACAAGATGGAAGGTTTACCCAATTCGGAATTGGAAGCAATTACTAAACTAATCAAAAAGTGGTACCCACCTATTGCCATTCCTCCAGAGGCTTATTCAGATATCTTGGACAGAATGTCTAAAGACAAGAAGAGCCGTGCCGGTCAAGTAAAATTCACTTTACTACCCCAAATAGGCACCTATGTGTATGACAAAACGCCCTCAAACGAGTTAATAAAGGAATCAATGGCTTTCTATAACCAAGTCATTACTGAAAAATAACTTCATCCGAGGGGGCTACAGGAGGGGCATGATTGGAAGTAAGTCGATCCCTCAAATATCATTTAGCTGTTTCTTTACATCTTCGACCACCCCTTTTTGTGTTTCCAAATCTCGTTTAGCCGCTTCCTGTTCTTTTTCATTTTTTTGGATATTCTCTTTTGCCTTTTGGATTTTCTTTTCGTAGTTTTTGATGTCTTTGTGGAGGCGTTCATTCTTTTTGATCAACTTCGATAGTGCACCATCTTTCTTCTTTAGATCTTTCTCTGCTTTTTTCAATTCTTCTCTAACCTTTGTACGAACCACTTCTTTTTTATACTCTTCCAAAAAAGCAAGGACTTTTTCATTTGCCCCTTCATTTTCAGCCGAAAAATAGCCTTCTTCCGTTTTGAACCAAACATGCATTAATGTCTCTTCTCTACCTAGTTTCTCAAAAGTAGCAAATACATCAATAGGACGACTAGATAAATCTCCAATAGAAGCACCAAGTGAAGCCAATTCCTTTTGTTTGTTTTTCTTGACTCTGCCAAAATTGCCCAGATACTCCTTCCAGACGCTTTTGGAGAATTTTACATTCTCCTCAACACTTAATGTATAAGCATTGTTAATGCCATCACTCATAGCCATTTGGCTTTGACTGATGTTTTGGGCAGTAGCTAAATAGCTAGCTGACACAAGGATTAGAAAGATAAATAATTTTTGCATAGCTGTGGTTTTTATGATACAAAGAACAAATATAGGTATTTTTTTATCTGTTGTCCAATAAAAAAAGAGCCACTAAAAAGTGGCTCTTTCTAAAAGTCGGGGTAGCAGGATTCGAACCTGCGACCCCCTGCTCCCAAAGCAGGTGCGCTAACCGGACTGCGCTACACCCCGAATAAAAACAAAGAAAATGCGGTGGAGGCGAGATTCGAACTCGCGGTACCTGTTTCCAAGTACGCCGATTTAGCAAACCGGTGGTTTCAGCCACTCACCCACTCCACCAAACTTCCTTGTTTACTCCCTTTTCCAAAGGAGAGTGCAAAGGTAATACTTCTATAATTTGTACGCAAGTTTTTTACGCATTAATAGTTTTAAAATTTTGAAGCGCATTGAGCACGGTATTGAAGCAAAATTAATCAAAAAAAAACGATTTTTTTTAACTCTATTTGTTGATAATCAAAGTGGTGCAGCCAATTACTATACCCTAAATGGGTTATTTTGCCAAATAATATCCCTTATTATTAGTAAAGTTCAGTATTTTTACTTTCTTTGCTTTTGAAGGGCAGTTGATTACTTTGTTGGAAGGCACTAAAAGAATACAAACTAGTTTCATTGCCCAATCTTTTTTTTAACGAAAACATTTAAAAATGAAACGAACTTTACTTTTTTTGATGGTCTTTCTTTTTGCCTTTAGTTGGCAGGGAAGGGCGCAAACAATTTGTACCCAAACATTTACAGGGGCAGGTCAAGATGATGATCCAACTGTAGTTACAGTTCTTGCAGCAGATATTACCTGTAATGCAGGGGAGACTATTAATTCTATTACTTTTAAAAACGCAGCAGGTAATTTAATCAATAGTAATTGTGGCACTTGGTATAACTTTACTTTAGATTTTGATGGACCAAATGCTGCAACAATAACTGGTTGTGGTGCAGATTTAAATGGTACAGTAGTAACAGGCTTTACAACCTTAACAGTTACTTCAGCTGATTTAGATAATTATTCTGACAATATAGTTATTACATTTGATTTAGAAATAGATCATGTTACACCATTATGTGCTGCACCAACAAGTGTAGCATCAGCTACAGTTGGATGACACAGAAGATTATGATTTTCACTTTGACAATTTTGTTATCCAAACTCCTCCTTCAGCTCCCAATTGTGCTACCTTAGTGGCTCCAACTGATGCAAGTACACTTCCACCAGATGATGGTTGTAATAATGAAATGATACTAGGTTGGGCTTCTGCAGCTACAGGAACAGCAGCTGATACTTTTGATGTATATTTTGGACCGACTGGTAATATGACATTGCTAGGGAATGTGGCAGGGACGGAAACGACTTATATTGTGTCAGTAACATCCGGTTCATCTTATGATTGGCAGGTAATGCCCAAAGATGCCAACGGGAATACCCCAATAGCGACATGTCCTACTTGGACATTCACCGTGTCAGATCTAAACTCTGGGGCAGATGGCACAGGAGCAGGTGCTGGTGGATATGATTATGCCAATGATTTAGCAACGGGTGTGCCTTCTGTACCGACTTATAGTTGGATTGACCCTGTGGCTGCTGGGCATACGGAGATTACTACTTGGACTTCTGGGACGGATGATGATGGTTACTTTACCATTCCTGACATAGGTTTTGCTTTCCCGTTTTATGGAGTTGACCACCAAACAGATGTTCATATAGGGACAAATGGCTATATTACTTTTGGTTCAGGTGTCACATCAGGCCAATCAGGAGTAAGTATTCCAAGTACATCAGGGCCGCAAAATTGGATCGCAGTATTAGCGATGGACTTGGATGATCGCACTGACGGTAAAGTATATTACGGCATATCTAATGGTAATTTTGTAGTTACTTGGTGGCATTATCATGATTATGGTGATGGTAACGAATGGGCTACTTTCCAAGTGATTTTGTTTAATGACGGAAATGGTACGATCAAGATGCAGTATAACGATTTGGAAAGTAGTGCTACTATTCCAGATATGAATGCGGATGGGTTAATTGGAATTGAAAACTCAGATGGTTCAGATGGAGTGGCTTATCGTGATGGTTCAGGAGTTGGTGGTCCATTGTTCTGTTCTCCTAGAGCAGTTGGGTTTAGTACTTCCGCAAGTGTTTTGCCTATTGAATTAGCGGACTTTTCGGGTAAAATCATGAACCGTTCCAACATGTTAACTTGGACAACCGAAACCGAGCGTAACGGAAGTCACTTTGAAGTGCAACGTACAGCATCTAATGGATTGGCTTTTGAAACGATTGGACGAATAGATGCAAAAGGTA
>JAJRQS010000180.1 GCA_024280135.1 Bacteroidota bacterium
ACCGGATAATAAATCATCGTAGGTATTCCTTTTTCCGCAAGGTAAGCCTGCAACTCATCTCGCTTTCCGTCCAACACCTGCATGGTATATTGATGGAATACGTGAGTCGTGTATTTTGACCGAAAGGGTGTTTTTAGTCCTTTAATATTTGCGAAAGCGCTATCGTAGGCATTGGCGACTGTATTTCTTGCGGCAGCGTAATCATCTAAGTATTTTAATTTAACATCTAAAACTGCTGCTTGTATCGCATCTAATCTTGAATTACAGCCAATCACATCATGATAATATCGACGGCTTTGTCCATGATTGGCAATCATTTTTATTCTTTGCGCAAGCTCACTATCATTCGTGAATATTGCGCCACCATCGCCATAACAACCTAGATTTTTGGCGGGATAAAAAGATGTACATCCAATATGTCCTATCGTTCCTGTTTTCTGTTTCTTTCCATTGCTGAACGTAAAATCTGCACCTATGGCCTGCGCATTATCTTCTACCACAAAAAGGTGGTGTTTTTTTGCGACAGCCATAATCCCTTCCATATCAGCACTTTGTCCATACAAATGTACGGGTACGATTGCTTTCGTTTTCGGTGTAATGGCTTTTTCTACTAACTCAGCTGTTACATTCATCGAATCTTTATCGACATCCACCATCACGGGCACCAAACGTAGTAAAGCAATCACTTCTGCGGTCGCCACATAGGTGTGTGCAGGTACAATCACTTCATCTCCGGGCACTAATCCCAATGCCATTAAAGCTATCTGCAAAGCATCTGTTCCATTTGCACAAGGGATGACGTGATTTACACCCAAATATTTTTCTAGGCTTGCGCCAAAAGCTGCCACTTTGGGGCCGCCGACGTAATAGGCTGAATCCAACACTTCTTGGATTCCTGCGTCAATTTCGGTTTTTATATTTTGGTATTGGGTCTTTAAATCGACCATTTGAATTTTCATGGTATTGAAATTGAAGGCTATGGATAAAAGCTAAAGGGCATATGACTATCAGCTTTCTAAATGTTCGATATCATCAAGATCCTTGTGGCGTCCACTAGCTTTTTTTGCCTTGATTAAATCTAAAAGGCTAACCGTTCGTACCCAAATATCATTATCTATTTCGAATAAAACACTATCCTTAAAAGAACTTTTAAAAACAAGTCCTTTTACTTTCGTCATAATATCAATAGAAACAGGCTTACGGCCAAAAGTAAAGACATCATTCTCTTTAATATTCAAAAACTTTTCTAAAGACATGTCAAATATCGACAAGCCAAAATGATAAAAAGCGTTAGTCAATTTTTGGTAATTATCTGTTGTCGGATTTACCCAAATATCCATATCACCAGTTCCTCGAAAATGACCGTGTAAGTTAACGGAATAACCACCGACCAAAACATAATCCACTTTGGCAATATTTAAAGCTTTTATAAAATCGACAAAATCTGGGTTAAATAGATTTTGGAAAGTCATTTTCGTTTTCGAATCTTAAAAATGGTTCGATCTAGTTTTATTTCTTCTAGGTTGTCAGGATTCAAATTATACATCCGACAAGAAAAATTCCATGCAGCAGCCAAACGTTCTTTTGGTGTTTTGGTTAGCCAATAAGCTCGGTTATTATCTGCTTGCGCAAAAGTTTTTATCGCAAATGCTTTTTTATCTAGTTTCATCTTGGCTGTTCAAATTGCCTTTGGACGTTCAAAGTTGTTTCTCAATCTCTGAATATATCTACGACTTCAATTTTCAAGCCTTTCAGGGTTTGGCTTTCAACCGATTCACCTTTGACAAATGGCTTAGAACCAATGTATTTAAGCTGTTCATCTAAAGTATATATCAGGACGCTTTTATTGGCAGGATCAACCATCCAATATTCTAGAACACCATTTTTTTCGTACAACTCAAACTTTTCTTTCATCTCCCTATTGGAATTACCTGGGGATAAGATCTCAACGACTAAATCTGGTGCTCCGTTACATCCCTGATCGTCAAGTTTTGACTCATCACAAATGACACATATATCAGGCTGAACGACTGTTGCTTTTTTTCCTTTTTGCAATACCACGTCGAAAGGTGCGGCATATAATCTACAAGGCTTACCCCAAAGGGTGTTACTGAAAAAGTGGTGAATATTACTTGAAACTTCTTGATGATACCGACTTGGGCCAGGACTCATTTTAAAAATCTTGCCCATAATCAACTCTACTCTTTCGGAAAATTTCCAAGAAAGATAGTCCTGATAGGTGTAGGATTTATTTAAGTCTAATTGGTTAAAATCGGTAATCATTATTTTTCTTTAGTCCTAAAAATAAGGATTTTTAGCTTCTTGCGCAAATTGTAGGTGCCTTCGGCGTTCAGGTGCTCTGCGAGCGTTCAAGTGCTCTTTGAGCGTTCAATGCTCTGCGAGCGTTCAAGTGCCTTCGGCAATCTAGTGCCTTCAGCGTTTAAGGCGCTAACTACAATCTCCAATAATCAAGCCCAGCATCTTCCATTTTCTTTTGATCATAAACTCCTTTCAAATCCATCAATATCGGTGCCCCATTCATCAATGACTTAAAATAATCCGCATCAAGGTTAATATATTCTCGATGATTCACCGCTACAATAATGGCATCATAATTATCTGAAGGTTTATCCATCATTGGTAGCTTGTATTCATGAACAACATCGTTTGGGTCAGCGTATGGATCCACTAAGTGGACGTTCACAGAATATTCCATCAATTCTCTCACCAAGTCCACCACTTTTGTATTCCGAATATCCGCTACATTTTCTTTGAAAGTAAAGCCCATGACCAAAACCTTAGTTTTTTGTGGAGACTTCCCTTTTTGGATGATTTTTTGTACTAACCGTTTAGCGACAAATGCAGGCATACCGTCATTGATACGGCGACCACTCAAAATGACTTGTGGGTCATACCCCATCTTTTTTGCCTTATAGGTTAAATAGTATGGATCCACTCCAATACAATGTCCACCCACTAGCCCAGGATAGAACTTTATAAAATTCCACTTCGTCCCCGCTGCTTCAATGACTGCACGCGTATCGATATCCATCTTGTCAAAGATAATCGCTAATTCATTCATCAAAGAAATATTCAAATCTCGCTGTGTATTTTCTATGACCTTAGCGGCTTCCGCAACTTTAATCGTAGCTGCTTTAAAAATACCTGCTGTAATGATTTCTCCGTAAACTTTGGCAATTTCTTCTGCGGACTCTTCGTCACTACCAGAGACTATTTTTAATATTTTGTCAACCGTGTGTTCTTTATCTCCAGGATTAATTCTTTCTGGTGAATAACCTGCCTTGTAATCTATATTTAATTTTAAGCCCGATAACTCTTCAACTATTGGCAAACAATCTTCTTCGGTGGCCCCTGGATATACGGTAGATTCATAGACAACATAATCTCCTTTTTTGATGGCATTCCCTACGGTCGTTGATGCACCAATCAATGGTTTCAAATTAGGTACTTTATGCTCATCCACTGGAGTTGGAACAGCCACAATAAAGAAGTGTGCGGTTTTTAGCACATCGGGATCTGCCGTAAAAACAATATCCTTATTCGCGAAAGCAGCAGCTTCTAATTCTTCAGATGGA
>JAJRQS010000181.1 GCA_024280135.1 Bacteroidota bacterium
TCGGTCGCGTTTATTTGCTCCCTTTGGTCGCGTTTATTTGCTTCCTTCGGTCGCGTTTATTTGCTCCCTTTGGTCGCGTTTATGTGCTTCCTTCGGTCGCGTTTATTTGCTTCCTTTGGTTGCGTTTATTTGCTTCCTTCGGTCGCGTTTATGTGCTTCCTTCGGTCGCGTTTATGTGCTCCCTTCGGTCGCGTTTATTTGCTTCCTTTGGTCGCGTTTATTTGCTCCCTTTGGTCGCGTTTATGTGCTTCCTTCGGTCGCGTTATCGGGCATACGCTGCAAAGAAGCTGCATTCCTGAATGATTTCCTGATAAAAGTTTGTACTCTGATATTCCTTGATGAGTAGATTGTAATAAATCATCCGATCGTTAGGAAGCTTTGGAATTGTATTTTCATAACCTGAATAATTACAGTTTTCACTTATAAACCACTGTTTTTGGTCTATACGAGCCAACATAAAGGCTGCCCTAGCTTGTAATTCTGTCTCCTTTGATAATTCTAGTGCTTTACTAAAATACAATTTAGCTTTTGATAAGTTATGGTTTTCTTTATTTCCAAAAGGACTTTGTTGATAAGGATAAATATCGTCAGTTGCATAGTGCCAATTAGCCCCGCTCCGAAAGTAATCCGTCATTTTCCAAGCGGATCCAAAATAACTCATATTATACCAAGCATTTCCTAACAAATAAAAATACTCAGGGCCATTTTCAATATCAGCCCGAGCTCTGTAATCGTAGTCAATAAGCTTAGCGATGACTTCCGCTTTTGTGTAGGCCGTTGTATCCGTTACTGGACAAAAAACGCAATCTCTATAATCTTCGACAAAAGGAGAAAATTTTTCTGTTGTTCGTTCTGCTCTTGGGACTAAGCTATAGGTTTCGTTGGCAGCTTCTACTTGTCCCTGGGCTAACAATAATGTAGCTTTAATTTCTAACACTTCACTTCGGATAGAGGAACCATCTTTTCTTGTGGTTAATAATTTTTCTAGCCTTGTAGGCATTTCTTTTTCGGTCACTTTAATTAGATTGTCCAAAATGGTAATATCATGCACCATTTTTAACTCTTCTTTTCCATATTTCATGAGCGCCGCTTTTCCATTAAGCGTATCAAGCGCATAAAGGTAGGCTAGTTTTTGTCTAGAAAAATGTTGTAAAGCAGGCGTGCTTTTGTAAATCTCATTTTCTAACATTAAATTATAAAGGTCACTTTCCGTTTCTGTATCCGCATGTTGATAGCTATTGACTTTCGTTAAAATTTGAAAAGTTTTTATTTGTGCTTGTAGCTTAGGGTTATCTGTTTTGATATCATTAAAAACTAATTCAGCTTCAGGCCAATTTCCTTGCAGTAGCAAGCCATAGCCTTTGGCAATTTGCCAGACGACTAGGTTGTTGATTTGATTTTCTGAAATAGCCTTATCAATCAAGGTGAGCAGGGACTTTAAGCGTTTTTTTTGAAGCGTACTTGGGTTTTTAGAGCCAAATGCTTTCTTTAAAAAAACACCTTCCATCTGCTGTATCGCTTTGACTAAAAGGGGTTCTAGCGATTCATGCTTAGGGTTTAGTCTATAAATTGCTTCCATTTCGGGAAGTAACTGGCTACGTGCTTGGGTGGCTCTTACGGCATATAGATTTGCTTTTTCGTCATTGGATTGACAAAGGATTAGGGCATCACCCCATGTTTTATCATTTTTAATAATAAAACTTCTAAAGGCAGAAGTTCTTTTACTTGGAGCATTTTGAAACACTTGCGCAAAATGATAAGCGGCTTTTGCTTCTTGCTTGAGTCTTAATTCTGCTCCAGCGACATGACCCAATACCCACCAATTAATAATACTATTTATTTTATCAATTTTGGGCATGAAATAATCGTTCAATTCTAATACTTTTTTATACTCTTTGGCATAATGGGCTAAGCGAATAACTTGATAAGCAATACGAAGTCTGATGAAATGCGAATCGGTTTGTTTAAATAATTTTCCACCTTCCTTCATTAGGTCATGAATGGTAGTTATGTCTTTATTTTTTGGATTCCACAGGTCGCTATCCGCTACTACGTGCGGTTCGCAAGCTTTCGCAAAAAGAAGATAATTCACGACTTCTGTACAGCCTGACTTTCGGTTGATTTCTGCAAAGGTATTCTTACGCAAGTTGAGCGGTAGTGGTAAATTAGGATTTAAAGTAGCCGCTTTCCATTCTTCTAGCTCTGAAATAGGTGTTTTGTAGATTACTTGAAAGACATCTTCTCTAAGGGGTAAATCACAATATCGTCCAATCCATTCTTGGATGTTATCCTCGACCTGGTGTTCTTTTTCTAAGAAAGAAAATTCAAAATTTTTAAAAGACAAAGCATAGGGTGAAAAAATAGACTGCGTATCAATGAGTATTGGAGAAACAAAAGAATAGGCATAGTCCTCCGGCACAAAGAAACAAGCATCCGTGACTCTGATAGGGACAACGACCAAAAGAGCCAAAACACTAATAAAGAGCCACTTAGAAAATTGGGAATGATTCATATTTGGGATGCTAGAGATATAACTAAGACCCAAAAATACGCTTTTTACTTAAAAGGGTAGTGCTATTCAATAATGAGTTTCTCTACAAGCATTTCTTTTCCAATCTTAACACGGACATAATAAAGCCCTCTTGTCAAAAAAGAAACGTCTATTTCATTGTCTTTTTGTGTAATCACCTTTCGGCCATATTGGTCAAAAATCATGATAAGGTCAATCTCTTTGGGAGGATTTGTGCTGATGATTACTTTAGAGTCAGCAGGGTTAGGGGTGATTACAATTCTAGTAAGTGTCTTTTCTTCCTCCTGTACCTTTTCCATCTCTCTAGCTTCCTCCACGCCATATAGCATTTCTGAAGCAGTTAATTTAATGACGGGTAAAGAATCGATGACAATAGTTGTATCTTCTAAAGGGTTTTGGAAGTTCAATATATTTCCAATACTATTTTTTCCGGAGACTTTAAACTGAAATGGATATTCCGAAAATTGATCTGGATTTTGTTTGTCGTAAATACAAGAAATGGTGTGATTTACGGTATCAATCAACATTTTGGAATTGGGTAGTGCAGGCACAAATTCACTAGAATCATAATGAATGACTATGTCATGGGATAGGCCAGTCAATTTTTTATTATTCCAAATATCTAATATCCCTCCAACGAAGGTCAAACTATCCATGCCATCTAGGCTAGTAAGGCTAGCGTTCCAATTGAGGCTCAAATCCCCCCCAATTGTTGTAAGACTATCAAGACCTTTAAGGTTCTGTAATTTCTTATTCCAGCTAATGCTCATATCTCCTCCTACTTTCGCCAGTTGACTAGCCCCTTTAAGGTTGAGCATACTTTTGTTCTCCCATATATTTAGATTACCCTCTATGCTTGCTAACTTCGTTAGCCCTTATAAATTGAGGAGTGTTGCATTATTATAAATGCCTGTATTACCTTGAACTTCTACTAAACTATCTAGTCCTATTAGATCATTCAAATCGGCATTTCCTTCAATTATTAGGTCTTTACGGATGGTAGTAATGTTTTGTAGCCCTATCAAACTAGGGAGCGCATTATTATCTGAAATCACTAGACTTTTTCCAATTGCCTGAATGCCGTCTAGGGCGGAGAGATATCGTAAAGAGGAGTTTTCTTCAATGCTCAAGCCCCCCCCTATCCATTTAAGATTATCGATCCCTCCTAAATTATTAAGAGCAAAATTCCCTTTGACGACAAAGTCTCCTCCGATTGTTTCGATACTTTCTAGTCCTCTAAGATTCTTTATTTCGTCTATTTTCCAAATGCTTAATTCTCCTCCAATGATCTTTAAATGATTCAATCCAAAAAAGTTCTTTAGATTTAAATTCATCCAGATAGTAAAATCTTCCCCGATCCTGGTTAATTTTTCTACGCCCTCAAAGTTTTTAATCTTACTGTTACCCCATAGGGTAAATCGACCACCCACATAGGATAAGTTCTTTAACCCAACTAGGCTAAATAACTCTTTGTTATTGGAGATATTCAAGTTCCCGTAAATAGTTTGGATGGGCTATAGTCCAAAAATATTGGTAATGTCTGAATTAGAAAGACCTCCACCGATTTCTACGTCCCCTTCGATGCTAGTGACATCTGGATAGTTTAGGGAAAAACTGTCTATTTGACCTTGAGTCGTAAAAGTCAAGCTTTCAGATAAACACTGTTGACTATGAGCCTTTTGAAGGAAAATCAACAGAATAGCTAGTATAAATAAATTTGCCTTAAAGTTATTCACAGTATTTGTTTAATTGCGAACTTTAAAGTTCTTGGGATTACAAATCTACTAACTTTTTAATCCAAATAAAAGAGATAAATTCAAAATAAATCAAATTGTAAAATACATATGTGTAAGTGTATAATATTCAGTTTTTTGCGAAAAAAAACTATATGTTAATATACAAAAAAGCCACCTCGAATGAGGTGGCTCTATCATTTTTTTAATCCCAACAAAGCATTGTATAGATTGAAGGAACCACCCTCCAATCCAATCCTATGTATATCTTATACACTTTAGAAAGTGTCTTTTTGTATTAAAAGAAACGCCTCTACTTGCTTTCAAGCGCAAGGCGTTTCTTTAGCTTAAATGATGCCTACGGCACCATTAATTTACCAGAAGCTATCGAAATACCGTTGTCTTCTATTACAAAAACGTAGGTACCAGTGGATAAGCTGCCCCTAGTTAACTGGAAAACCCCAGTTTGGCTCGATTGCTCTATAAGAACGCTCCCATTTATTCCATATAGACGCAATCTTAAATCAGTTTTTGGGTACTTTTTCACTTCAATGGTTGTTTCCGTTAAGAACGGATTGGGGTACACATTGAGTTTTATATTTTCATTAATGGGGTTTTGGGTGTCAACCATCAAGAAAAGCAGCTCAGAATCACCACCTACTGTATGGAAAACTTGATTGGTTGCCATCGGGGTCCCACTCATTTCTATGAGTACGGTATTAATGATTTTCGCATGGAGCGGATTGTTCAGCTTTTGGCTTACGCGAAACTTGACGAACCCAGCTTCATTGGGCGGAACACTCAAGCCCTCAAAATCAAATTGTACAACATTACGCCCCGTCAAACTAAAGGTATAAGGATGACTAGAGGCACCAGGTTGAACCGAGATGATGTCTAGGTATTCCGAAAGGGAATCTCTAATCACCAAACTCGTCAACGTGGTGTCTGCAACGTTTTTGAAATAAATCAAATACGTCAAATCGGTGTGGGATGTAATCGTAAAATCGGGACCGTAGCCTTTGGGATGGCCTGTAATCGTCTGGTCTATTGGGGTTAGTTCTTTGCTTTCTTGGCAATCTTTGGAAATGAAGTAGTCCGCGTCGTCTTCCGCAAATTCTGTCACAGAACCTAGCATCGTATTGATGTCATAGCCATCACATCCTTCTAAAGCAATCGTAGGGAAACTCTTGCCAGGATGGTTGGGGGACTGGTTGGTTATAAGTCTATAAGTATGGTTGTTTGTTTTTTTGGTGATAATGGTGGACTCGCCTGCGCTTATTTGGGCTTTTCCCGTAAGGGCCAAAATCATATCTTCAATGATGATGTAGTCTTTGTCATCAATATCAACACTACTTGTATTGGATATCTTAAACTCAACAGAATCACCTTTACATTTGCCTTCTAGCTTTAATGAAGCGCCATCCCATATGGGGGATACAGGATCGCAAATCGTATCAGGCGTGATGGTAGCCGTTACACATTGTGCTTGTCCGACGACTGTTCCTGCGCAGTCATTCATAACGGTAATACTGAACCTTCCTGTGCCATCTATCCCCACAGATCCAATATCAAAATTTATTCTTTTTCCATTTAGTTGAGTGGGCGTAAGGCTGCTTGAAACAAAAGTATAGAAACTGTCTATTGTCACTTCAATAGCGGCATCTTCAGCAGCAGTAGAACCATTATTTCGGTAGTCAATCCAGTAGGTAATGTTCGAGCAAGGTTTTACAAATGGTGCCGATACATCTACTTCCATGTGTGGGCAATCATATTGGGATTGTAGAAAACTTAACAGTTTATTTTCGGAATAATTGACAATGTCGAACACGAATGAAGGCGTACAGACCGACCAAGTCGCTGTCCTAGGTAAGGTGCTGAAAACAATATCCCCTGTATCAATAACGTATTCAAAATTACCCGACTCGTCTGAAGTGCCATATCGTACATCAAGGGCATTTTCAAAACGAAAAGGAATGTCATTTAATCCGATATCGCCTGCATCTTTTTGACAATTTCCTATTTTGTCGTATAGGACTTGACCATTCAAATAAGTAGAGTTGATGCCGGCAAAATAAGTGACATAGGGTAGGCTAGAGGTGGTTTCATCTAATACGCTAAAAGTATAATCGAAGTCAAAGGCTACTTTTGACTGTTTATTCTCTAGCGCAATGAAATTAAGACTAAAAAGCGATACTCCATCTGCTAGCGAAAGATTACTTGAGACCCATAAGAAGTTGATTTGCCCTTTCTGCGGTTCATTGAAGGCTGACGAAGTGGTTGGTAAAACAAAATCACTCGCTCCGTTAAAGGCTAATGAAGTCGTGTCATACTTAATCGAAAACTGTAAAGCAGCGATGTCTGTGAAATTTTCAACTTCTAATTGAACCTTCACGGTGTTGTTTAGCTGTGTTTCGCCACCAATTAGCCGAAAGACTACCTGTCCGTTTACTTGCGAGAAGCAAAGAGTTAAAAGGACGATATGTAGTATTCTTCTAATCATAAGGCTATTGTATCGTAAAAACCGGTGATTGGGATGGCCTGTTGAGCCGTTGTCGGTTTCGGATAATACAAAAGTCAGCCTTTTATTTGCTAATGCAAAAGACAAAAATAGTAATTTGTTGATGATTTTTTTTGCAAAAAAAGTATTTTTAAACATATTTATTTATTTAACTTTCTGATTTTCAGTAGTTTATGAGTTTGATGGGTCTATAAAGTAAGCAATATTGTTGATAAAATATTATCTTGCCCTATGAAAAAAAGTATTTTATTAGACATAATCCGCTCATTTGACCGTAAGGAATACAAATATATCCAAAAATGGCTGCGATCTCCTATCCATAATAAACGGGAAGATGTTGCTTTATTGTTTGATTTAATCAGCCAAGCACATACGGTGGAAATCCAAAAAGAGCGTATTTATGTACTTCTCTACCCTCAAACGAAATATGAGGATGCTCGGATGCGTCAAGTCATGTATTTTTTGCAAAAAGAATTGGAGCAATACCTCATTTATCAAGCTGTTTCCACTGATTTATTATTTCCAGCTCGAACCTTGTTGAATGTTTATCAAAAGAAAAAGCTCAATAGACCCTTCGAAAGAACTTTTACAAAGGCGCAACATCAACTGGAGAAGTATCCGTATCGCAACCGCCATCATCTTCAGATGCAGCATCTTTTTTTACAAGAAGAATACAATTATAAAAGTCGAAGCGGACGTTTTCAAGAGTTTAACTTACAGCTGCTTTCGGAGACTTTAGAGCGGCATTTCCTTGCGGAAAAAATCAGACTGGCCTGTATGGAACTATCCCACCAAAGGCTATATAAAACATCTTACAAACAAGAATTACTTACTTTTGTATTGACCTATGTCGAGGACCGAGCGTGGTTGGATCATCCTGCTATTTCGTTGTACTATTATGCCTATAAAGCGTTGACGGAATCGGACAAAATTTGGTTTGATCGTTTACTAGAGGACATGAAAAAATGGAAAAATCAATTCCCGATAGATGAGCGAAGGGAGATTTTATTTTTGGCGCTTAACTTTTGTATTGCTAAAATAAACGAAGGTGACAATTCATACTATCAACAAACACTAGACTTTTATCGGACAGGCATTGAAGAAGGTACCTTGTTGATAAACGGGCAAGTATCGCGATTCACTTTTATTAATATTGTTTTGGCTGCTATTCATGAAAAGGAATTTGTTTGGGCTGAAAAATTAATGACAGAATACGATCACTTATTAGAGAAGCAATTTAGAGAAAGCACCATTAATCTATCGTACATCCGGCTATACTACGATCGAAAGGAATACAAAAAAGCGATGCAATTAATTAATGAAACCGTCTTTGATGACATCATCATGGGGCTTTTTGCAAGGGGTATCATGGCGAAGATTTATTATGAGATCGACCAGGTTGATGTCCTAGAAACTTATTTGGATAGCCTATTAACCTACTTGCGTAGAAAAGATTTGATGGTGTATCATCAGCAAGTTTACAAAGCTTTTGCGTTATCTCTAAAGAAAATCTTGCGGCTTGCGCCCAATGACAAGAAAGCAAAAGAGCGCTTATATCAAGAAATTTTGGGTAAAGACAAGATCGTGGAGAGAGCGTGGTTGTTGAAATGTTTGAAGTGAGTGTTTATGTTTTGGTTTCTGTTTCATGCTATCTTCAAAGCAGTACATGCAGAAACACAGATATTAGAAGTAAACGTGTAGATTTTCCAGTTTAATCCCGATAAAGCCGTATGGTAATAATGGAAATTTTTGATCAGGCTTTTATTTCATATTTACGTTCGCTTCTTCAATCTATTCCACCACAATCTTCCGCACCTCCACGAGTCGCCCGTCATACGCAATCCTCAAAAAATACAAACCCGGTGCCAGGCTAGACACAGGAATCCGACTCACATTACTTTTTAGCTTTGCAGAAAAATGCGACACA
>JAJRQS010000182.1 GCA_024280135.1 Bacteroidota bacterium
CAGCCGAAAAGAATATATCTTTCCGACTGTTAAGGAAGGCAATTGGTTATTTGGGGCTAGGCTATATTTCTACAAACTAGCCACTGGTCCTCTACGTTTTCTATTTTTACTTGAGCGGTTAATTGGGACAGCCACTCCTGCTTTAAACACAAAGGAATTATTTCTATTTTTGGGTGTAACATTTACCCCTTGTAAGGCGGGTACATTTACTAAATCTGTCAATCCATGCTGATAACGACCTTCTACAATAAAGTCGGCAAAGCCCATATCTACCCGCATTCCAGCCCCTCCGATTGCGCTCCATTCCGTTTTGCGAAAGCCAATATTTCTAATGGGAATACTCACTAAAGAAACGCCTAACACGCCCACACCTAGCTTACTATTCATGTATCCAGACAATGCTCCTCCTCCTAATAAATAGGCACTAACTGGGCCACGTCCCAAATCAACTTGAAGCAATAAAGGCACTTCATAATATCGGCTTTTCAAATGTGCTGTAATATTAAAAGGAATGTCTACTTTCTCCGTTAAAGCATCAGGATCAATTTTGACCACATAATCTCTAGACATGTAATTACCTTCTGCTCGAACACTCAATGGTCCTACTAGCGGAGTGGTCACAAAAACACCTGTCGTCAAACCGATACCCCGTTTGACACTCACGATACCTAAGTCTTTAATAATTGGAATATTAAATTGACTGGCATTTATTCCTCCAGTGACACCCACTTTGATTTGTGCTTGCGCTTGAAAACCTATTAAAAGGATAACAGCGATGATTGCATTTCTTAGATTTTTCATTTGCCTATTGTTTTTAATTAAACGATAGCACAAAGAAAGGCTAGTCTTTTGTTAAGGGTTGTTAAGGTTTAAATAGGAAATTACTATATATGTTGAAAAATGGTCCTAAAGTGTTAATTTTACTCTAAATGGAAGGTTAATAGAACATAGCAGGGCCATAAATGCCCTACATTCTTGCTCATTGGGTTCTATGCAACGCAACGAAGAAAGAGATACGTCAGATTTCTTTGTAGTTTTTATAGCTAAAATCCAATCCAAGATAACGCTTCAAAAACTTTTTTGCTTTGTCTTTAAAACGTTCGTTATTGAAACTGATATCATGGTCAAATTTCCAATTCTTTTCTTCAACTCTCTTTTTCATCACCTCCGGATGCGTTCCTTTAAATTTTTCCATCACATCGATATTCGCTTCATAATCATACGTGTCCGATTTTACGACGTGCTTGTCAACCCAGTCATCATCATGCCATAATTTATGAAAGTCCTCTTGCTTTTTTTGCATTGAAGCAGGTTCTTTAGCCCATCCATAATGGTAAATGTAGGCATCTATTGGCTTGACTGAAAGTTTTTGATTCTCGCCTTTTCTAAACCCTTGAGCATCTCGATATGAGTAGATGCTTGGATTATTACGAATCACTCTAATCTCATGTGCATACCATTTGAGAGAGGTTGCTACGTAGTCGTAAGAACCATAGAAGTGCTTATACTTAAACAACAACCCATCTACTTTATCATCATCTTTAAAGCGCATCATCGCATCCTTTATAGTGTCTAGATACTTCTCATGCACCACTTCATCCCCCTGTATATAGAACGCCCAATCCGCATCATTGGCTATTGCTTGGAAGGCTTTATCTGTTTCTTTAGCTAGCACAACGCCACCTTCTCTCAGGCTATCATCCCAGGTGGTATGGATGATTTTTATTTTATCAGGTGCTATAGATTCTATGAGGGATAGTGTTGCATCTTCAGATGCACCTACAGCAACTATGAATTCATCACAAATGGGTAATATTGATTTTATCGCCTCTACAATAGGGTAATCATATTTTATTGCATTCCTAATAAATGTAAATCCAGACACCTTCATCTCCTGTTATTAATAATTCAAAAAAAGACGCTACCTTTTAAAATGCTCCTCCACAGCTTTTCGGACACTACCCTCTTGTAACAAGAGTTTTTCAGCTTCTTCGTAGGGTAATTCCGTTTCTTGCATGACCATCTTGGTGCCTCTATCCACTAATTTATTGTTAGAGAGTTGCATATCCACCATTTTATTACCCACAACTCGTCCTAGTTGTACCATCGCAGCAGTTGTAATCATATTCAAAACTAATTTCTGGGAGGTGCCTGATTTCATTCGAGTACTTCCTGTAACAAACTCTGGTCCCACCTCTATTACTATCGGAAAATCTGCCACTTCCGTCAAAGGTGCCCCAGGGTTATTTGTCAAGCAACCTGTTGCAATACCCATCTCTTGGCACTTCTTCAATCCTCCAATCACATACGGTGTCGTACCAGAGGCGGCTATACCAATCACTACATCCTTCTTATCTATAAAAAAGCCATCTAAGTCTTTCCATGCTTGTAGATCGCTATCTTCCGCAAACTCCTGGGCTTTCCGAATTGCAGCATCTCCCCCTGCAATAATTCCAATCACCATCTCATCTGGCACACCAAAAGTGGGTGGGCATTCTGATGCATCTACAATTCCGAGTCGCCCACTAGTGCCTGCACCAATGTAAAACAGCCTTCCTCCCTTCTTTAATCTATCTACGACCACTTCAACCAAAGCCTCTATTTCAGGGATAACTCGTGCAATAGCAATAGGCACTAGCGCATCTTCCTGATTGATATTGGTTAAAAGCTCCTTGACAGTCATCTTTTCAAGGTGGTTATACTTCGAGGGTTGCTCTGTGATTCGTTTCATTATTGCTAGTCATTCGTTTTAAACAAAGTCCAAAGATGCGAAAAATTAACAAAATAAAGCTTGTTGAAATTCTCAACACCTATAAACGCGACCGAAGGAGCACATAAACGCGACAAAGGAGCATATAAACACGACCAAAGGGAGTACTTAAACGCGACAAAGGAGCACATAAACACGACCAAAGGGAGTACTTAAACGCGACAAAGGAGCACATAAACACGACCAAAGGGAGTACTTAAACGCGACCGAAGGAGCACATAAACGCGACAAAGGAGCACATAAACGCGACCAAAGGGAGTACTTAAACGCGACCGAAGGAGCACATAAACGCGACAAAGGAGCATATAAACACGACCAAAGGGAGTACATAAACGCGACAAAGGAGCACATAAACACGACCAAAGGGAGTACTTAAACGCGACAAAGGAGCAAATAAACCTACCCGCAGAAAGCTTTTGGCATTATTATTGACTGTAATATATCACAATC
>JAJRQS010000183.1 GCA_024280135.1 Bacteroidota bacterium
AGAACTTAATCAAACACCCAAAAATTGCCTTTTAAACTTCTTGATTTTTGGTTACTTTTTATCAAGAAAAAGTGACAAGAAGCATAATAGATTGACCTTAAGTACTCAAAACAATAGCACTTAAAAAGCAGAAAAAACAAAGAATTTTATCAGAAGCGTCAAGAAGTCGTAGAACACCCTTATGGAACAATAAAACGTCAATGGGATATGATCATACCTTATTGAAAACGAAGAAAAAAGTAAGTGGCGAGTTTGCAATTATTTTCACTATTTATAATTTACGACGGGCTATTTCGATTTTTGGTGTTAAAGGCTTGATCGAAAGGCTGAAGAAGTCTTTATTCTTAATATTTGACGTTATAGCGCTCTTTTTTAGACCTTCTAAGCTACTAAAATTTGAAAACCAATACACGCTACCAATTTTAGAATTGTATTAAAAATAGCTTAAATGCTTTTGTTTGGCTTTAGAATTGATGGTTTTAGATAGTTTTGAGTATCTTTATGGAATCACGTTCGCTGTAGCCAATAAAAAATGAGAAATGAAATTCATATTTAGAAGTATAACATTCTTGATTTTAGTTTCAATAGTTAGTTCTTGTAACAGACAAGCAGGAAACAATGAAAAGCTATTAATCAAAGTTGAGAAAGCCTCAGAAGAAAATAAAATTCCTGTTCCTGAATACGGATTTTCCAATGGTTATGTTGACAATGACGGAACTCTTTGGTTTAGCAGTAATGGAGGTGGTGTATATCATTATGATGGAAAAACATTTAAACAGTATACCGAGCAAAACGGATTGAGTAGTAATCGTGTCTTTGCAATCGTTTCCGACCTTAAAAATAATTTGTGGTTCGGAACTCAAAATGGATTAACTAAGTACGATAGGAAGCAATTCAAACATATTCCCCTTCCTTATCGAGACACTTTAAATGGTTGGTATCCAGTTCTAAGTCCAAATGCTGTTCACGCTTTAGCAACAGATAAAAAAGATAACTTATGGATTGGAACGGCTGGCGGTGGCGCTTATTTCTATGACGGTAAAAAATTCAAATCGTATTTAACTGAAATAGGTAGAAAGCAAGAAGATAGCTTATACCATAATTGGATTCCTTTTATCAGAAAAGACAACGATGGGAATTTATGGTTCGCTTCAATGACACACGGAGGGGTTAATCGTTTTGACGGTAAAAAATTTACTCAATTCTTGCCGATAGATGGTCTAAGCGATACACAGGTACGAACAATATTTTGTGATAAATCGGGAAAACTATGGTTTGGTTTTAATGGAAGTAGAAAAAGTGGCTTGACTTATTATGATGGGAAAACGTTTACTTCATTAACGGAAAAAGACGGTCTTTGTAATACAAATATTCAAGCCATTTATGAAGACAAAAATGGTAGAATTTGGTTAGGAAGTGGTAGAGGAAACATATGTCTCTATGATGGCAAGCAATTTATAGAATTTAAGGCTAAAGAGGGTCGAAAATTTGATAGAATCAATTTTATTATTGAAGATAATATAGGAAATATTTGGTTCGGTGGAAAAAATGGACTTTGGAAATATGATGGTGAAACAGTAACTCAAATAACAAAATAACCAAAGATGAGTGATAGAAGCTCAACGCTGAAGGACACATAATGCGTCTATCACAATTTTTCTCTAAGCTTTTTGGGTAATCCTTTTATGACGCATTCGTAGGAATGATCGATAAGTTTTTTTGCGAAAGCGTCATCTAATTCTTCTAGAAGTACCGTATTCCAATGTTTTTTATTCATGTGGAAACCCGGCATGATGAGGTCGCCATATTCTTCTCTCAGTTGGATGGCATAGTCGGGATCGCACTTTAGATTGGCAGAGCAGAATTCGTTGGTGATGCTGGTTAGGCAGAAGAGTTTTTCCATTACTTTGAAGACAAGGGTTTTGTCATCAAAAGGAAATCCTTCCGAGGTTCCTTTCTTAGAAAGGCAGTAATTTCTAAGGGCTTCAATATTCATCTTTTACTTACTTGTCAAATAGCTGTTGGTGGTGGGCGACTAGTCCTTCTATTGGCTTGCGCAAAAAAGTACCTACTTTACGGTTATGGCGTTCTAAAATTTCTTCTAAACGGTCTCTGAAGAGGTAGGCAATCGAACCGACAAAGTGAATTGGGATGCTTGTTGTGATTTCATATTGAAGGACGTGATTAGTTATAAAATCATTTAAGACATCAGTTGCAATCAATTGCATATCAGGTAATTCTTTGTTTTCGGTCACAAAGCTTGCATAGGACGCAATGGTTTTGTTAGGCGTTCCGTTTTTGTATAATTTTCTTATTAATTCTCTTCTAGTTAGTTGATAAGTATCTTGAAAAAGTAGGTTTGTTTCATGCGAAAGTTTTCTATAGAAAAAGGCTTGTAATAAAGCTTTTCCTAATGCATGACCGCTGCCTTCATCTCCTAATAAAAAGCCGAGATTGGGAATTTGATCGATGATTTTAGTTCCATTAAAAAGGCAAGAATTAGAACCCGTACCCAGTAAACAGATTACGGAAGGCTTTCCCTGTGCCGTTGCTAAAGCTGCCCCTATTAAGTCTGTTTCAACATGGATCTCTGCACGAGGGAAGAGGGGTTGTAACGTTTTTTGCGCAAGCTGAATACCATCTGCAGTAGAGCAGCCTGCCCCATAAAAATACACGTCAGATACTTTTTCCGCAAGGTTAAAGGGGTGTTGAGCATAATCTGAAAGGAAGGCCTTTGGATTAGTGGAGATGGGATTAAACCCAGTAGTAGAGCGCTTGTCCGTTGCGGATTGATTCAAAAGTACCCAATCTGCCTTAGTAGAACCGCTGTCGATGATGACTTTCATGTTGTTTTTATCAAATTTGAATAGGGTGTAAAGGTAATGTTATTTTGACGGCTAGAGAACAAATTAGTACCCCAAAAATAACATTTTAGGATATAGTTTAGTGTATCTTTGTTGCACACAAACAAACAAGCACATGCGAATAGGAATAACCCTCTTGATTTTTGCCTTCTTTCAGTTGGCAGCTTTCGCCCAAAATTCAATCTCTGGTACTATTCTCAATACTTCTACGGGTGCCACCATTGAAGGAGTGAAAGTACTAGACAAAGCAAATTTAAAATCTACGTTGAC
>JAJRQS010000184.1 GCA_024280135.1 Bacteroidota bacterium
CTAATAACTGCGCCAAATCTTGATTGAGGTTCATGGTCATTTCGGCAGTATGGGTATGGATGATGGCGCCGTCTATGATTTTAATATAATTGACATAAGCAAAAGATTCATCAGCTTGAATGGAGAAAACATCTAAATCGCGAATGCTGGTAGATACGACAGTAGATTTGCTCTGATAATTTTCAAAGACGACTAGTTTTTCCTTTAAAGCCTGCGCTTTTTCAAAATTTAATAATTCAGCTTGTCGGTGCATTTCTTCTTTAAGGTAGTTTTTGACGGGTTGAAAATGCCCTTTAAGAATGTTTTTTATTTGATTTATTTTGTGGTTATAAGCTGCTTCTGATTCATAATTGACGCAAGGCGCTTCGCAATTTTTAATGTGATATTCAAGGCATATCTTAAATTTACCAGCGTTGATGTTTTTTTCCGAAAGGTTAAATGTGCAGGTTCTTAGCCTAAATAAATCTTTAATCAAGTCTAGTAAAATACGAACCTTGTACTTACTCGTATAGGGACCAAAGTAAGTAGAGCCATCACGAATGACCCGATAAGTCATAAAAACTCGGGGGAAACGCTCTTTTTTTACACAGATATATGCGTATGAGCGACCATCTTTGAGCATGACATTGTACCTCGGTTGGAGGCTTTTGATGAGTGTGCTTTCGAGCAGGAGCGCATCTATTTCCGTTTCTACTAAGGTAAATTCAATGGTCTCCGCATGACGGAGCATGGTTTTAGTCTTGTTCGTAATGCCTTTTTTACTGCCAAAATAGGAGGCGATTCTTTTTTTTATGTTTTTGGCTTTGCCGACATAGAGTGTCTCCCCTTTTATGTCTTTGTATTGATAGACCCCGGGGGAGGTAGGTATCGTATGGGCTAGAGACTTATAATCTTCTTGTGTCAAGGAGTAGTTGCTAATAAATAATACCGCTAAAGTAGGAAAGTTTTTTGAATTATTGAGCGAA
Organism: Bacteroidota bacterium; assembly: GCA_024280135.1. Classification (GTDB taxonomy): domain Bacteria; phylum Bacteroidota; class Bacteroidia; order Chitinophagales; family Saprospiraceae; genus HyVt-613. The sequence continues at coordinate 966 of JAJRQS010000184.1, forward strand.
TTATCTAGCCTCTTTCGTTTTTGATTGTGTTTATTGTTATAGAGTAAATTTTTCCGTACTTTTGTCAAGTCAAACAAAACAAACAGAATTACACTTTGTGGAATACATACCTTTAATAAGTGCTTTATCTGCCTTCGCTTTAACAGTGTTTTTGATGCCGCCCATCATCAATGTGGCAAAGAAAAAGAAGCTATACGATGTACCAAATGGTCGTTCTTCCCATACGGAAATTACGCCGTCATTGGGTGGTATTGGTATATTTGCTGGGATGATGTTTTCGGTTGTCTTTTGGTCTCCTTTTAAGGAATTTCCTGAATTACAGTATATATTGGGTTCTTTTTTGATAATTTTTCTGATAGGCGTACGGGATGATATTTTGCCGATGGTTCCTTGGAAAAAGCTACTCGGACAGATTGCAGCCTCATTGGTGTTGATATTCAAAGGAGGGATCATGATTACGAGCCTTTATGGTGTGTTTGGTGTCTGGGAGATACCCTATGTAGTCGGTGCTAGCCTTTCACTTTTTACCTACATCGTGATTGTGAACTCAGTAAATTTGATTGATGGCATTAATGGATTAGCGGGTAGTATTGCCTCTTTGATTGCGCTTCTATTGGGGCTGTGGTTCTTTGCGACAGGTGATACTGGATTTGCAGTGTTGGCGTTTTCTTTATTGGGTGCTGTCTTAGGCTTTTTAAAATACAACTTTACCCCCGCAAGGATCTTCATGGGGGATACAGGCTCTCTTTTGGTTGGTTTGACACTAGCCGTCTTGTCTATACATTTTATTGAGTCCAATAACGTCTTACCCGCTGGAGATGCCTATAAATACAATAGTGTTCCTGCAATAATGGTAAGCCTATTGATACTGCCCTTGTTTGATACGATGCGCGTGTTTATTAAGCGTATGCTAAAAGGAAAATCACCTTTTTCGCCAGATCGTACGCACATACACCATATTATGCTGGATTTAGGACTGTCGCACATGGAAGCAACAGGAGTATTAGTCGTTGGGACATTAGCTTTTTTTGGTGTTGCTTTTTTGCTACAAGATATAGGCACATTATATTTGGTAATTGTGCTAGTCACACTAGCAACTATTGTGACTAGATTGGTAGATTCTTACGCAAATAAAATAAAGAAACTACCATCATGATACTCCGATTCATTGCGATTTTTATAGGAGGAGGACTGGGTAGTTTATTTCGTTATTATATTGGCTTGCGCCTAAATATTTCTTATAACCATTTTCCGTATGGTACGCTTCTCGCAAATGTATTGAGCTCCTTCCTATTAGGGGTTTTGTTAGCTTTTTCATTGCAGCAACCAGAATGGAAACCACAATACAAATTGTTTTTGATGACGGGTTTTTGTGGAGGCTTCAGTACCTTCTCTACCTTCTCTAGCGAGATACTCCTAATGATGAAAAATAATCAATTGGAATTAGCCTTTTTGTATTTAAGTATTTCAATAGTTTTGGGTCTGTTAAGTGTTTATTTGGGGATGAAACTAATGGGAGCCGTTTGATGCTTTGGTCTTTTTTTGTCTTAAACGGTTGGAATTTGAATGATACCGTCATCTTTTAATACATCTTTAGTTTTTCATCATACGTAAGTGCCTCATTTATAAAAAAATAGAAATACATGTTTTTGTGACAGGAGAATCACGTTATTTTTAGCTTCTTTAATTAGTAAGAATTAATTTACTTTTTCTATCTTTGCCATATTAGTAAACTTTATAAACAATCCGCAATGAAACAAATCGAGGCACTTCAAGAAGTGGACAGCCTTATTCAAAAAGGAAATCTAGTCAGAGCTATTGACTCTTTTTTTTCCAAAAATGCTGTAGCTCATTCGAACCTTATTGATGGTTCGCTTGACAAAGAAACTAAATTAGCACATGCTAAAACCTTCTTCGAAGGGGTTGATTCTGTGAATAAGATTAGTTTAGTTAATTCTTGTGGTCATGAAAATGTTACTTATTCTGAGTTTACATTTGACATGAAAATGAAAGACGGTACGAACAAAACATGGGATGAAGTTATTCGACGTGTTTGGAAAGGGGGTAAAATAGTACAAGAAAAGACATTTGTTCATGCGCACTCGCA
>JAJRQS010000185.1 GCA_024280135.1 Bacteroidota bacterium
AGTTAAAGAAATAGATTATTTAACGGGGAATGACCGTTATAAAGAAGAATGGATGTCAGAACGCAGACAGCGTTGGAGAATACTGTGTACACACAAGCAAGAGCCAGAAAGGTCGAGTAATTCACTTGTTGAATTAATTCTAAATAGACTAAGAAAACTAAAAGGTAAGCTTGCTAAAAAATAGAGGGGTGTGCTTTTATATTCGCTCTATTTTAAGCGGATAAAATCATGTGCGGAATTTGCGGTGAATACAGACTAGACGGCTCCATGCCAGACTTAAACCACATCCAAGCGATGATGGAAAAGATCGAAAAGCGTGGGCCAGAACGTGGAGAAATATTCACTGATGATTTGCTAATATTTGACTATCATCGTTTATCCATTTTAGATAAATCTAAGACTAAAGTACTAAGACCTTTGGCCGATAGTTTTCTAGTATGGTTGGTCTATTATTAGTGGTAATAATTGGAGATGAAAAATGAGTTCTATTACTAATACACAAACAACGACTACAGCAAGTGTTGAAGATCAAAAAATAAAACCTATTCCATTGGCTGATATTAGCCTGACTCAGAAAGAGGATGAAATTAAGACTTTTACTCCTAAAGAACAGAAAGAGTTAGATGATTTGGCTAATGCAGTATCAAAAGAGATTGCAAATGATGTCGCGCCAAAAGTGGAAAATGAGACGCAAGAGGGCAAATATACTGATAAAACAACACTAAAAGATTTTATTGAAAAAGAAAAAGCCTACGGGGTTCCTATGAGAGCTTCCGAATTAGAAAAGAGAATAACTAAAGGAGATAACGCCTCCCCTGCCTATCAGAATATTTCCCCTTCAAATGCAGAGCTTAATGATCTTGAATATGCGATCAAAAGTGAAATGCTTCCTCCTAGAGAAAAAGAAATACACGATAGACGTATTGAGCGTTTTGGTCTGGATATGACTAAAAAGTTTGAAAAACTTGAAAAGGTTTCAGAAAAGTTAGATGTTAATAGTGTTGAAAACTTAACGCAGTTAAATACCGCAGATATGTCTGAAGATCCTGTTGATGGCGCTAAAATCACGGGTACTTCTGGTTGGTACGGTGCGCTACTGATGAACGCAGACAGTGGAGGTATTGATAAAGCAAAAGCCGCAAAATATTTTGGTAAGCCAGTAGCTCATGTTTTAGAAAAAATAGCACCAAAAGGGACAAAGCTCGAGGTTTATACTGATAACTTATCGACGTATGGACAAGATGGTAATCAGTGGGCGAATTTTGTTGTGCAAATACGCGCAAATGCCTTAAAGGGGTATATTAAAACGGTTCCAGAAGAGATTGGGGACCGTATTATAAAAAAAATAATGAATGAATACCCACCCGCAGTAGCAGAGAAAATGTTGGGCTTAGGGAGGGAAACGCAGGTCAATAGAGCGAAGCAAGAAGATATAAAAAATATGACTAAGCCTGGCAAAGGGAAAATACTTGCTCCGCCCAAAGTTAAGTATAATCTTGATTGGCAGCATGTGAAAAATGCCCGTATACGTATTGGCATTACATTAAAAGACTTAGTAAATGGGGTGACACATGATGATACGCAAATAAATAAAGATCAAAAAGGAATGTCTCGCTCTGAAAAAATGTTTGAGCATGCAACCGTAGGGCTTAATTATGATATTGGGATAGATGATGTAAAAAAACCTGGGTTGAACGTCTTTAATGGGACAAATTTTTACATGCAAGTAAGATCTGTACCTGTAAATATTGTTTCAAATAGAATGGATGGGAATGTAAAGGGAACTAATGAATTTATATTTGTAGTCGGTGTTGAGAGTGGAGATATCAATGATCCATTGAAAAACTCTAAAAATAGAGAGCAAGCAAGGCTTAAGAAAATGGATGATATTGGGTATGTGCTGAATAAAAAAGACTCTACTCCGGCAGAAAAGAAGAAAGCATTAGCTGAGTTGGATGAAATACTAAAAAACCCTCAATCAATGAGTGTTAAAGAAAAAAGTGACTTGGCAAAATATAAGAAGACACTTGAAAACCCAGTTGGAGAAAGGAGTGTTGATAATGCGATGAAAGGCCTTGGAAAATTTATAAAAAAAGGTCTGTTTAGTAAAGGGGCTTTGGTTCGAGAAGGAGCGGGGGAGGTGGTAACCAAAGCAATATTACCAGGAACTACAGCGCTTGGTGTTAATTTTCAGTTTAAGCCAGATGCCGCAAGAGTAATGAAAAATAGTGATGGTGATAGAATTTATATCATTAATGTGGATGGTAAGAATATAGCGTTACCTAAAGAATATACACCTATGATTGATGCATTTACCCTGCAAGATCATCTTCCTGAGAATCATGCGCCTGTTAAAAAACCAGATATGACACTAAGTGAATATTTTGTTGAACAAGGGGTAGATAGTATGTTTGGAGTTGATAGAACAAAGGCTGATCCGAACATTGGTGATGAAATAGGTTATGTGGCGTCAAGTGCAGCCAAAGGTGTTATATCAGCAGTAAGTGCCTCAAAAGCTTCAAATTTAACTGCGTCATTTGAAATGGATGCTTACTCTGCTGCACATGATGTGGAATATAAAAAATTACTAGATCAAGGTTTATCATATCAAGATATACAAGATGGATTAAAACGTGATTATTCAAAAGAAGTTTATGATTTGCTTCCTGATGCAATAAAAACAGAATCATCGGTAACCAATTGGAATGAGTTTACTACAGAGATTCGTGGAGATTACAACGCTGTAGAAACCTATTATGCCGAAGAAGAAGGCCAGTAGTTTTATATTGTTCTAAATTGAAATATGTACTTATCCTATCAATTGTTTGGTAAGTACTTGCTTCTGTATTATCGCATTTAGTTCTGTAATTTGTTTCTATTTTGTCAAAAATCGATACAAGATATGGCAAAACAAGGATGTGTATGCTTTTATACTCATTCTTTCATAATGCGGAAAATAAGCCATGTGCGGAATTTGCGGTGAATACAGACTAGACGGCTCAATGCCCGACTTAAACCACATCCAAGCGATGATGGAAAAGATCGAAAAGCGTGGGCCAGAACGTGGTGGAACATTCTCTGATGGCTCGTTAGCGTTTGGACATCGTCGCCTTTCTATTTTGGATTTATCCGAAAAAGGCAATCAGCCG
>JAJRQS010000186.1 GCA_024280135.1 Bacteroidota bacterium
ATTTGAGTTTTTATATTATTAATGATGTGGTGGCGAACAGCTTCTTCTAGTTTTTTGTCATCGTAATAATTAATATTTTTACCATCTTTTATAAACCCTAGATGACTGACAGCCGTTATGTAAATTTTTTGGTAAAAGGGCTTAGGACCACCAGCTTTTTCGATTACCTCATTGATAAAAGTGGCAGATAATTCTTTTCTTTTGTCAAAGGAATTTTTAATGCCGCAAGTTTTTTCTAGGTGATAAGCATCTGTAAATCCTATTCCTGTAAGTCCAGAACCAAAACGTCCTGGATTGATTCCAAATAGAAATATACGCTCTTCCGTGTCATTGAAAAACTTACTATAAAAAGCTGTTACCGCATCTTTAGTAGCTTTTTCGTCGTAAGGAAAAATCAACTCGAAACCTTTCGGCAGATCCCAATCTGGCCGAAAGGTTTCGGTGTAGTCAATTACTTGTTGTCCAAATGTTTTCATTAGTTTTCTAACAGGCTTACATTATCACAAATCATGTCTTTAATCCTGGGCGCCAATGAAGCTGCTGCTCTTATTAACATTTCTTCATCACTCGGAAAAGGTGTCGGTCTATTGCCTAGCATTCTTCTGGTCTGAGAAGTTAATGCATCCCGATTACCTTCAAATCGCATTGCCTTATTGCTAAAAATAGCTTCTGCACTGACTTGACGACTCATGAGCCTGTCATTCGTTTTGGTATTGATGACATCCACGAAGGCGGTTAGTGTCGTTGCTTTAAACTGTTCAGAAGTAAATACATCGGCGCGAATGGTCGCATACCGCATTATTTTTATATCATTCCCAGAAGTATCTTTTTGGACATTCCCGTTTGCATCTAAGGCATAGTCAAAACCATCTTCAACTTCTTTTTCTTCTATAAAATGATCATTGCGTATTTGTTCTGGAGTACCAGCCACATTAGTGAGTCTGATTATTACTTTGTAGTCATACTTCCTGGATTTTGGATTTAAATCAAATTTTGTCCAAAAAGTATTCATGTCACTTGGGTACATTCTAAGGACTTCATTTTTAAATCTCGCAGGGAGTAGTGCATTTGTCTCATTACTCATACCGATGATGGCATAGGTCGTCCCTAATTTATGCGCTTCATTCATTAAATTAGAAACATCTTTGTAGGAATTATAATACCTCTTAGTGGCATCAAAATTTGCGTGAGCTCTTCTTGCTGCTCGTCGGTCTCCTTTTTGCGCAAGCTCCATTTCATGCATCCCTTCGTTGTAATATTGCTCAGCGGCTTTTTTCTTAGATTGTTGCATCATTTCCTTTACAGGATAGAACTTAAAGCTTGCTTCTCGATTTTCTTTTTTAATATAAAGCGGTAAATAAGGTTTCAAAGCTTGCTGTCTATTATAAATAGTTTTGCTTATACTATTCACCCTGTCCCATTTTTTCTTGTCGTCATCATCAAGTAAAACTTGCAGTTGATTGTAATCTCGGTTGTTGACGATGGCAAAAGCTTTTTCCAAGACAATCACATCCTTATCTCGAACTTTTCGCTTACGCAAATTCTTAATCGCTTTTTTGACGGCAGCTTCCATTCTCCCTCTTTTGTATAATCTTCTTGGAGAACTACAACTTGCAACTAAAAGCAGTGTGACGGCGGTATAAAGAAATAGATTTTTCATGACAATGGTTTTTATGAAAAATAGGGTTTTGTTTTGGTAAGAATTTCTTCTTGTCTCAAAGATGGTGAAAATATCAGAGACTATTGTTGTTTGTCTGTTAACCGCTATCTGTTTTATGTTAATTAAACAAGCCAAATGTTAAATAATGATAAAACTTTGTTAAATTTAGATCCTCTCATTGCTAAACTCGTAGCCTGAGGTTTCTGAACCGAATATCTTCAACTAAAGGGAACTAATCCTATAGCAAGCTATCGGAAGGCGATACCACAAATTAGTGCATGATGCAATTATTTGGTTATGCTCTATAGAAAATGTATCTTTGCAAAAATAAAATATCAAAGTAAGTGCCTGAGAATACCTTATATGCTATAGTAGATCTTGAAACAACAGGTACTTCTGCTCGGAATGGGCGGATAACAGAAGTTGGTGTAGTTCTGTTTGATGGCGAAAAAATTATTGACCAGTTCAGTTCTTTAATTAATCCTGAACGATCCATTCCTTGGGAAATAACCCGAATTACGGGCATTTCCAACGAAATGGTACAGTCCGCCCCAAAGTTTTATGAAGTGGCAAAGAAGATAGTTGAATTGACACAAGGAGCAATCTTTGTCGCCCACAATGTAGGTTTTGATTATGGTTTTCTCCGTAAGGAGTTTGGCGCATTAGGCTTTACGTTTTCGCGCAAGCAACTCTGTACAGTGCGTCTGATGCGGAAAGTGTTCCCAGGATTTCGTTCTTATAGTCTTGGTAATCTCATCAAGCGTTTTGGTATTGAGGTTGAAAATAGACACAGAGCCTTGGATGATGCCTTAGCGACGACAGAGCTTTTGAAGCGTGCCTTGCGGAAAAATGAAGGCGAAGAAGAATTGAATTTACTAGTGAATGAAGGGATTCGGTCATCGAATCTCCCAAAGCAGATTGATCTGGAATTTTTACATTCAATTCCGGATGAAACGGGTGTGTATTACATGCATGATATGGAAGGGGATGTCATTTATGTGGGCAAAGCCTTGAATATTCGCAAACGCATCATGCAGCACTTTGCAGACAAAACGACTAAGGGCAACCTTATCCATGAATATGTGGCGGATATTACTTGGGAAATTATGGGTAGTGAATTAGCTGCCTTACTTCACGAATCTGCTGAAATAAAACGAATACAACCTAAGTTGAATAGAGCTTTGCGAAGAAGACTCTTGCCTTTTGTTATTTGGTCATACGTAGATGAACATGGATATATTTGCTTTGAGTCAGGTAAAATGACTCGAACCGAAGCCAAAAAGAAAAAGTATAAATTACTTGCTGACTTTCCCAAGAAAGCAAATGCTCGAAATCGTATGCGGCAAGCAGCTACGGAGTTCAATCTTTGTCTCAGGCTTTCTGGAATTGAAAAAGTGCAAAAACCTTGTTTTAATTTTCATATTAAAACTTGTCATGGGGCTTGTATCCAAAAAGAAGACACAGAAAAGTATAACGACCGTGCTGAAGACGCTATGGCCTATCTAAGCCGTATCAGTACAGAAACATTTGTCGTGATAGATAAGGGCCGGACACCAGACGAAAAGCTTGTAGTTTTAGTCGAAGACGGTGATTATCAAGGCTTTGGATATGTGAGTGAAGACGAAAATATGAACAATGACTTAGATTCTATTCGTGATATTATCACACCTTCCTATCATCATCAAGATAGTATTTTAATCATCAGACGATGGTTAAAAGGACGAGAGGGAAAAGTGCATAAAATTACGCAATGAAATAATAGGTAGCGATCAATCCAGCCCAGCAGCAATTAACTCGGCCAAATCCAAAACCGTCACTTTGTCCTGTGCATTTTTTTCTTTAATGCCATCTTCTATCATAGTGATGCAAAAAGGACAATTGGCCGCAACGATGTCCGCCTTTGTTGCCAATGCCTCTTCAGCTCTTTCCGTGTTGATTCTTTTGTCGCCGGGTTCATCTTCTTTAAACATTTGGGCCCCTCCTGCACCACAACAAAGCCCATCAGACTTACAACGCTTCATTTCTATAATATCCGTATTGAGTTCCAACAAAACAGAACGGGGTGCTTCATAGATATCATTACCTCTACCGATGTAGCAAGAGTCATGATAGGTTATTTTCTTTCCCTTGATCGTGCCATCAGGGGTGATTCGGATCTTACCTGTTTTAATTAATTCTTCTAAATATTGAGAATGATGCATGATTTTAAACTCGCCACCCAATGCTGGATATTCATTCTTAAAAGTATTGAAACAATGCGGACAGGTCGTCACGATTCTTTTGAATGTATAATTTTTCAAAGTTTCAATGTTCATCATGGCAGACATTTGAAATAAAAATTCATTACCCGCTCTTCTAGCTGGATCTCCCGTGCATCTTTCTTCGTTGCCTAAAATAGCAAAATCAATCTTTGCGGTGTTTAATATTTTTACAAAAGCTTTGGTCACTTTGATTGCTCTAGCATCAAAACTACCTGCACATCCTACCCAAAAAAGTATTTCTGGTGACTTGCCTTCTGCCGCTAATTGGGCCATTGTTTTAACTTCCATTTCCTACTTAATTTTTAATTTTAATCCTTTGTCCAAGCATCTCTATCTGTACTCAATTGCCATACTGCTCCTGCATTTTCAATGGCATTAAACATGGGCATCCAATCTGATGGCCCCGCCGAATTGGTTAATAAATCATAACGTCTCAATTGAACAATAATGTCTAAAGGACTAATACTTACGGGGCAAGCTTCTACACAGGCATTACAGGTTGTGCAAGCAAATAACTCTTCTTTTGTGATGGAATCAAATAGTGATTTTCCGTCATCATAGTTTTCTTTCGATAAAACGACACCATCCGTTTTTTTGGCTGCCGCAATGCAGTCCGTTTTATTGTCTGTAATGTTTTTACCCACTAATTCCATGCGGTCTCGAACGTCCATCATGATCTTACGTGGGCTTAATTTTTTACCGGTAATATTGGCTGGACAAGCTTCTGTACATCGGCCACATTCTGTACATGTGTATGCATTCAATAGGTTGAGCTCCGTTAAGTCGAATATATCTTTTGCTCCAAATTCGGGTAGGTCAGACATATCTGCATTGGGATCTGGCTCCTCTAAGCCCAACATGATTTTGACTTCAGTAGTCACTTCGTCCATATTATCAATTTCTCCTTTTGGCGTAAGCCGACCATAGAAAACATTTGGAAAGGCTAAGAATACATGCAGATGTTTGGAGATTGGCAAGTAATTCAAAAAGCCTAAGACAACTAAGAAATGCATCCACCAGCCAGTTCTTTCAACAAACATTAATGCGCCATCAGATAGCCCTCCAAACAAGGCAGGTCCCAACCAACTCGTTACGGCAAAAGAACCTGTTTGAGTATAGTGTTCTACGCCCCGAGATTGCAATACGGTGTCTGCCCCATTCATCATGAATATCCCGATGACCAGCGCCAATTCTAAGTACAAAATAATATTACCGTCTAACTTGGGCCAGCCTTTCATTTCGGGTTTGTGAAAACGAGGAATCTTTAAGAGGTTACGCCTTGATAAAAAGATAAGTGTTGCCACAAATGCCAATAAAGAAAGCACTTCAATTAAACTAATTGCAAAAGTATATAGCCCACCAAAGATAGCTGCAAAAGGCCGATGTGTGCCCAAAAAGCCATCTACGAATATTTCTACCAACTCAATTTGAGTAATAATAAATGCCGAATAAATAAAGAAATGGAAAAGTCCTGGAATCCATTTTTTAAACATTTTCTTTTGCCCCAAGGCAATCAAAACCACATTTTTCCAACGTTGACTTTTATCACCAGTGACTTTGATTTCTTTTCCTAGGTGAATGTTTTTCCATATCCGATTGTACTGCTTGTAGGCATACCAAAAGGCTACAAAAGTAACAAGTGCAAAAATGATTTGTGGTAACATCTGGTTTTACATTAGTTGAATGGGCAAGGTAGTGACTATCAAGCAATTAGACAAATACTAGTGATAATAAGTGTTATTATTTCTAAATAAGGAGTTATTTCAGTAGCTTAGTTAGGAATTCAGCTGTTTTAGGTTCTGAAGGACGGCTCATGTTAGCATCAATGACATTTCCTTTTGGATCAAGTAAAATAAAGCGAGGAATAAATCGTATTTGATACGCCTTCGCAAATCCTTTTCTCCAGGAGTCATTTGCAATTAATTGAATGCCAGTCATTTGCTTTTCGGATATCATATTGCGCCATGTATCATAATCTTCCTTCTTGTCGGTAGAAATACTAACAAAAGCAATGTTCTTGTTTCTAAATTGTTCTTCCAATGTCTTCAAGTGAGGTATTTCTGCCTTGCAGGGACCACACCAAGTAGCCCAAGCATCGATGTAAACATATTTACCTTTCAAATCTGACAAAGAAGTTGTACCCCCTTTATAGTTCTCGAAATCGGTGAAGGTAGGAGAGGGTTTACCGACCATTTCTTTCATATCAGTGTTGAAAGCTTGATTATCTTTATAGTATTTTAAATTCTCGGTTTTGCTCTTTTCTATGGATTTTTTTTCACTTTTAATTAGGGCTGGATCAAGACCTTTTGCTTCCGCTAAAAAAGCAGTTTGTTTCTGACTGATTTCTTCGAGAGAAGTTTTAAACTCTGCTTCATCGAGATTGAATAAGTCTTCTGACATTAATGATTCCGACAGAAGCATTTTGGCCGCAAGGTAGTTGTTATTAGAAGCTCCTTTACCTTCATACTTGATGGTTTCATCAAATTCATCTGTATTTAATGTGAGGCTAATGTCGTCTCCTTTTTTTAGAAATAATTCTGTCATTTCATTGCCATCGCTAAACATCAATTTCACGCCATCTTCTGGGATGTGCAATGTATCCGAAAAACTGCCGTCTGCATTTATTTTGAGCACTTTTGAATAATCTCCATTTCTAGAAAAAATCTCACCATCTTTGCCAAGATGATTGGTTATCTTTCCAGAAAAAGTAACGTAGTCCTTTGGGGGCGTTTCTTTGCAGGAAAAAATGAATGAAATTAGGAGTACAAATAAAAATAATGGGTATTTCATGACTGTTGATTTTTTCAAAGATACAAAAAATCTTTATAACATTCCGTAAACCACGGTATCCCCAGATTTAGCAGGTTTCCTGATAATTTCAAAACATTGTATTGATAATTGGTAAATTGGTTAAAGTTCTACAGCCGATCGATTTAAGTCAAACAAATCAACATCCTGTTCAATGAATTTAGATAGGAGGCTTACCGGTTCTTTTTCTATTAAAAACTGGGCTTCACTATCGGTCAAAGGAATAATCATTTTCCACTCGACCAAGCGATCACCGAGGTCTAAATTTTTCAAACTCTCCTTCCAAAGATATTGAGGCATTATTAAGCCGTGTTTGATTTCGCTGGACGCTTCGTTAAGAACAAATATATTGGAAAAGATGGCTCCTGTAGTGGTTTGCCAACCATCTGCAATGATATGCAATGCAGCTGTAGCTAAAATACTTGGTGTAAAATCAAAACGTTTGTGCGCCACTAAAAGTAATTCTATATCTTTTTTTTCAGGATTAGAAGGGTATGCGGAAAGACCTACTGTTGAATGGACACGTAGATTTGTATCGCCATGTTCGATACAAGAAAGGATGTCTATTTTTTTATTTTTCCAATCAAAGCGTTGTACCTTGGGTTCTTTTCCTGTTATTTTTGCGATGTAATGGGCAATAGCTTTATTTTTGATCATGTCGTAAAAGAAACAATTTTAACAGGAATACCCCACATGAAAATAGAGGCTCCTTCCTCAACTTTTTCCACAATAACAGTGATGGTTTTTCCCGGAAGTTTTAATTGTGCCGGCATATTGATGGGTCGATAATTATTGCCGTTTTGGTCGATAATGCCCCAAAAACCGGTACCGATAGCAATTTTTTGAGCGGTGCCTGTAACGGATATTTTCATAATGAATGATTTAAAATAAAAAGAGGAAGGTAAGAGTCCTTCTTACCTTCCTCTTTGAACGAAAAACCTGTTAGATTATTTAGCCGCTGCTAAAGCCGCTTC
>JAJRQS010000187.1 GCA_024280135.1 Bacteroidota bacterium
AAAATCCTACTTTATAACTTTTTATAAGGTAGGATTAACTATCAAAACATACTATGAGAAAACTTACGTCAAAGATAATACATTGTAAGTTGTTATAATATCAAAAATGGAAAGGGGGGCGGTTCGTTTAGGAAGCGGTCGTTTTCTGTAGAAACCGTGCTAGTGATATGTAATTTGTGTATTGGGCAAAAAAAATCCTACACTATAACTTTTTATAGTGTAGGAGTAACTATCAAAACATACTATGAGAAAACTTGCGTTATAAATAACGCAGTCTTCTATACGGTAAACGCAAAAACAAGGTTGCATTCTGTTTATTTAGAAGATACTAAATACGCTGGGATATAAAATCAGGCTAGGATGAAACGCTCAAAAACCAATAGATTCGTGTCGTTTTTTCTTGAATCTCCTATCTTTACTAGTAACTCATCGAAAAGTAAGTAGGGTCACGATAAATTACTTTATCTTTGTGGTTTGGTCAAAACTAAGTGGTGATATACGTTTTTTACATTTTCAAAACTTGAAAGTTGTTTTGTCGTATCCATTTAGTACATCTTTAAGGAAACCTTTATGTTGAAGTGTAGAATAAGTTTGGATGCTTTTGTTTGGGAATTAGCAGAATCAAATGTGGATTTGGGTAAGGCCTTATATGTTGAGGACAAATTAAATGATCTGGATAATACTGGGCAAGGTGTATGGACAGCATTAGTGTCTGACGAGGAGGAACAATATGAAATTGAGCTATTAGTAAAAAGTAGAGTATTTCAAAAAGTTGGTTGTGAATGTGCCGTTTTTGGTTCAGGAAGTATTTGTCCACATATCGTTGCTGGTTTTTTTGCAGTGCTGGAGAAACTACCCAAAAAAGCTTTGCGTAATGACCCAATCTTAGCACTTCCTTTTGCAAAAAGAAAAGTTCGAGATTTTATTCAGATGTTTCCGCAAGATCGGTTAGAAGAAGTTTTAGTAAATTTTGCTAGAAAGAATAGGAGGTTTTCATTAGTGATGCGTGCCGCAGCTACCCCGTATGCAATAGATGAACCGGATAAGTACAAGGACATTTTATTCTTAGCGATCAAGCAGGCAACGACGACAAGAAAAATTTCAATTAGTGGATTGGGCTTTTTTAATGAGATAGCCTTTTCAATTATGACAGAATTAAAGGTGCAACTGAACAAAGGGGAGACATCTGAAATTCGACTTTACGCAAATGATTTCTTTAAAGTATGGCCTAGTCTTAATAATTATGAATTGCCTGATAGTAAACGGAGGGTATTGGCATTGAATCAGACCTTAACGCTGTTGGAGAATAGTATGGCTATCATTGTGGCTCCTGCGGTGATGGAAGAAGTGGTGGTCATGTTAGCTGAGCATGTTCCGATTTATGCTAGGATTGAACCCGATTTTGCGCATAAGTTAATTCGTTTGCTAAAGAAATGGGCAAAGGATAGCTCTATGCAAGACGATTGTACAGCCATGATATTACCTTTTTTAGAGCATGAGTTGACCTTTACAGAAATGTATCCAATTTTGGATCTATTAGTTGAATGGGGGAGACCACCAGCCTTGATAATTCCAGATGTCTGGGCGCTGTGGGAAGTAGAAGCTTGCTTGGAGTATTGTCAATTGTCAATAGACGGAGGACATTTTGAGCTATTGGCGGTATTAGTGAATAAGATAAAAGAAAGGGATGTTTCGGCAAGTGTTTTGGCGACTTTATCAGATTTTGAATTATTAATAGCAAAATCAATGGGTGATGATAGTCGATTAGTTTCCCTTGCGGAAAATAGTTTTAAGACCACTGGGAAAGTTAAATATTATAAGATTTTAAAGGAGTATTATAAAGATGATTGGGTAAAGGAAGCAAAGCGGTTACATTCGTTTTTTGTGAATGAAGCAAAACCCTTACCTGCTGCTTTGATGTTGGTGGATCTTAAAGATTGGGACGCTTTAATTGAATTAACCAAACAACAAGAAGATTTATTATTTTTAGCGAAAGTAGATAAGTATTTATTTAAGCACCGTAAAGTAGAAACCAAAAAACTATATAATGAGTTGCTTGTGCAATATTTTGATACACATCTTGGAGAAAAGCCAGCCGACATATACATTTTTCTCTTAAAACATCTTTCGGACATTGGATATGGTAAGTTCGCCAAAGAAATTCGTGGGTGGATGGTAAAAAGATATGGGCATCGTCCTTTGTTGAAATCAGTTATTTAGACTATATTTTCAAACAGTAGCTTTCAACTAAAGGTGGGAAGTCCCAGCTAGTTCAGTATCTGATTCGTAATTTGAAGTACCCATTAGCTAATATAGACGAAGTATTGCACGCTACATGACCCATGTGGCAAATTATACACACGACAGCTACTACTTATGCTACCTATTACAAAAAAACCATATATTTGCACTATGGCAAAGAAAGTAAATGGAATAGGACCGATTATCCTTGTATTGACCGTATTGAGTCTTGGAGGGATGATTTTGTATAAAACATTCAAAGGAGCTGGAAAAGGGCTACGGAATAGTCGAACCACTAGAGGTGTCACTATCGATAAGAAGACAGGGGAAAAGAAGCCCATGACTTTTATCCCAGCTGATTTTGACTTGAATATGAACGAAGATCAAATCATTACAATCCTTAAAAACCCAGAGAAACACCCTAGGGAGTTTAGCCAATTAATTAAAAATATTAACATCAAAGTACTCAAACATGTAGCCAATAGAATGGACCTCCCCAAAGATCTAAAGAAAGAGGTTGAAAAAGAATACGACGTACATCATAATTATTTGAAAAAATTATACCTAAGAGATTTTGCATCTTTACAGGATACTTCTTCTAACCTGTACAAAATCTGGTATCAAGATCAAGCATCAAGTTCCGTTAAACTGTTTAATGAAGTTGCTTCAAAATATACTTGTTACCTAGTTGATTTGATATTCTCCACTGTAGCAAAGAGAGGCGGATACGATTTTTTGAAAAAGAATAAAAACATGGAAACGCCTTGTGGCATTGCTCTTGAAGAAGCCATGTATCCGATGATGGATAGACTAGAAAGACGTGCCGTTATTGATGATTTTAGCGCAAGCAAAGGTTTGTTAGAAGAAAAAGTGGAAGAAACGATTGCAGAATTAGCGGTCATGGAAGTGCGAGATAAGAAAGCGATTGATAAAAAATTAACCACTAAATTCTTTGGTTTTGGGGTAAGCTCAACAGATGTTCAAATTTCGGCCATTAGTGTATTAAAAGTAGGATTTAAATTGGATAGAGCTTTCTCGGTAGCCTTAAATACCAAAAGAAAAGAAGTCGTCGTCACCTTGCCAAATCCTGAAATATTATCGCATGAAGTGTATCCTCGCTTTGATAAACTAGACATCGGATGGATGAAGAATCTAAAGAAAGAAGATTTTAATGATTACATCAATGACCTTCGTGAAGCCTTCAGACAAGACGCATACAACAGTAAGATATTTGATAAATCTAAAGGACAAGTTGAAAATTTATTAAGGATGATTTTGGAGCCGGTTGTAGCTGGAATGGGGAACAAGTATAAGATTAGGTTTCGTTACCAAAAAAACCTTGATGATGATTTGAAAAGGATGAAGGATAAACGGCGCAAATCTTAGTATTAAATGTGATGATTTGCTTCTTTCATTTATTTTCCGTTTCTTTGACTGAAATAAAGCAAGAAAATGAATTTAATGACTAATGGGTGGTGGCATATTACTTCTGCGGTTTTCCGAGATAGGGGATAGTCCATTACTTAAATTAATCAAAATGGCTTACCGTATTCGGTAAGCCATTTTTTTTGGAACGAGAATTGAATAGAAGAAGCATGACTACTAAACGATTAAAACTAACGCCAATAGAACAGACAATCTCAGCTGATTTATGGACGCCTGTCGGTGTCTATATGAAGCTTCGGGATGGCTATTCTGAACCGGTGCTTTTGGAGTCAAATGATTTTGGTAACAAGGAGGAATCCCATTCCTATATCGGGCTTGATGTATTGGCCTCTTTTGAAGTGAAATTGGGTGAGGTAATCGCCTTTTATGGGAACAGAAAGTATGTTTTTCCGAAAGGGATAAAGGTGGCAGATGCTCTATCTGATTTTATACAATCAATTGATATTCAGTCAAGTACGAAAAAAGAAGGATTAAATGGCTTGTTTGGGCACACCAATTTCGATGCGATTGAGTATTTTGAAGATTTAACGTTTCCGAAGGAGAAAAGAAAGCTGGATATTGCAGATATGAAGTACAATGTCTATCGTTTTGTGCTCTCTTTCAACCATTATAAAGATGAAGTTACGGTGCTAGAGAATGTGCCCGATGGAGAAGTAAAGCAGTTGCCAAAACTGTTGATTCAACTCCAAAACCCGACGATTCCTTCTTATGCATTTACCCTTTCGGGAAAAGAGACTAGTAACATAACGGATGAGCAATTCAAAGAATTGGTCAAAATAGGCAAAAATGAATGCCAATTGGGTAATGTTTTCCAAATTGTTTTTGCTCGCCAATTTCAACAGTCATTTAAAGGGGATGACTTTCAAGTGTACCGTAAATTAAGAGCCATTAACCCTTCTCCGTACCTTTTTTACTTCGATTTTGGGAGCTATAAGATTTTTGGGTCTTCCCCAGAATCACAGATGGTCATTAAAGATGGAAAAGCGACTGTGAATCCAATTGCGGGTACTTTTCGCCGAACAGGCGATGTAGAAAAAGATTTGAAGTTGGGGCAAGAATTGTTGAGCGACCCCAAAGAAAGCAGTGAGCACATCATGTTAGTGGACTTAGCCCGAAATGACCTAAGTAGGCATACTAAAAATGTGAAAGTGAAGAATTTAAAAGAAATTCATTTCTTTAGTCATGTCATACATTTAGTTTCAAAAGTGGAAGGTGATTTGCCAAAAGGAGCTAATACTATTCAAGTATTTGCGGATACTTTTCCTGCGGGTACACTTTCGGGAGCACCCAAATATTCTGCTATAAAATTAATTAATAAACATGAAAATCAAAACCGTAGTTTTTACGGAGGAGCAATAGGTTTTATTAATTTTAATGGCGACATGAACCAAGCTATTTTAATCCGTTCTTTTCTTAGTCAGAATCATAAATTGTACTATCAAGCGGGAGCAGGAATAGTCGTAAACAGTGAGGAAGATAAAGAACTCCAAGAAGTGAATAATAAACTGAATGCTTTAACCCAAGCTTTGAAAACTGTTTAAAATGAAAAATAAAATATTAATTCTAGATAATTACGATTCATTCACTTACAATCTTGTTCAATATGTAGAAGAGATTGTAGGGCATGAAATAGATATCTATCGAAACGATAAAATTGCTATAGAGGCGGTTGACGCCTATGATTATATTATTTTATCACCTGGGCCAGGCTTGCCTAAAGATGCTGGTATCATGCCAGCACTAATCAAAAAATATGCTCCTTCCAAAAAGATATTAGGGGTTTGCTTAGGGCATCAAGCGATTGCTGAAGCATTCGGAGGGAGTCTTGAAAATCTTAAATCAGTGTATCATGGAGTCGCAACCAAAATGAAAGTGACTATTGATGATGTTATTTTTGAGGGCGTTTCTAAAACTTTTGAGGGTGGTCGATATCACTCTTGGATTGTGCAACAGGAGGATTTTCCTGAAGCATTAGAGGTGACAGCTGTAGATGATAATGGGGAAATAATGGCGCTTTCGCACAAAACGTTTAAAGTAAAAGGAGTGCAGTTTCATCCTGAATCAATCTTAACGCCAGAAGGGAAAAAGATGATTGCTAATTTCTTAAATATCAAAGAGTTAGCATGAAAAAATTATTAGAAAAATTATATCATCATGAGACCCTTTCTAGGGCTAAGACACACCATTTGATGCTTGAAATAGCAGAAGGGAAATATAATATTTCGAGTTTGTCTTCTCTCTTAACCGTTTTTAGAATGCGTCCCATCTTGCCGCAAGAGCTAATGGGGTTTAGAGATGGTTTGTTAGAA
>JAJRQS010000188.1 GCA_024280135.1 Bacteroidota bacterium
CTCAAAAAGACCATATTGCGATTTATCCTATGCTCTAATATATTAATAGACAGGGACTTGCAGTCACGTAATCCATAAACGATCTGTCGTTTTTTTTTGCGCAAGCCAATACCCAAGCATTTAACCTAAAAACTCCGTACTTTTGGGGTTCTTGTGTCATATTAATTGACCAGTCCCCTCCGAATTGATTCTTTCTTAATAGAAATCTTCGGGCAACATGAATGGATTAAATATAATAATTGCGGATGACCACCCAGTGCTTCGATTGGGGCTTAAAGCAATGTTTGAGACGAATACCAGAATCAATGTAATAGAGGAAGCGAAATGTGGCGAAGAGTTACTAGAAAAAGTCAAAAGACTAGCCCCTGATATCGTTTTACTAGATTATTTTTTTGGTGAAGATAATGCAGCAAAGCTTACGCAAATCATCAAGCAGATGCGCAACAAAACGAAAGTTTTGGTCTTTTCCTTTTCTTCTGAGCCCATTATCATCCAAAAAACCCTTAAAGCTGGAGCACTCGGCTTTATTTGTAAATCTGACAATCAAAACTTATTAGTTGACGCGCTTTACGATGTAATGGATGGAAAGAGATCTTTCTCTCCAACCATTCAACCCATTGTCGAAAGACTCAATAACTCCTCTGAACACAAGCTCCAAGAACTCACCCAACGAGAAATCGAAATTCTTGAATATGTCGCAAATGAGTATTCCAACAAGGAAATAGGAAGTAAGCTATTCATCAGCCCCCGTACGGTTGAAACACATAAGCGAAACATCATGCAGAAGCTGAAGTTGAAAAACTCTGTCGGGCTGGTTAATTATTATTTTAGAGTAATGCATTCTGGGGCTGCTGGTTGATTTCCAAGATACGTCTCTTTCAAGATCTGCCAATACCAAGTTATCGGTATCGGTTCCTCTTTTATTAGAATGACTTTAGGGTAATTCCATACAATTTACGTATTTTTGCCCCATGTGGCATTTTGGTTGTAAAACCACTAACCAATTGCCGATATTTGCGTAAACAGAACGAACCATAATAGCATAAAAATGAAATTAATCATTCCGATGGCTGGACGAGGATCCAGACTTAGACCCCATACATTAGTTACGCCTAAGCCACTTGTACCGATTGCCGGTAAGCCGATTGTTCAAAAACTAATCGAAGATTTTGCCAAGGATTATCATGGTAAAATAGACGAAATTGCCTTTATTATAGGGGATTTTGGGGCAGAAGTGGAAGCGGCTCTTTTAGACGTTGCCAAAGCAATCGGGGCAGAAGGAAAAATCTATCATCAGACAGAGCCGTTAGGGACTGCACATGCCATCTATTGCGCAGAACCCTCATTGACAGGACCCGTAATGATTGCTTTTGCAGATATGCTTTTTAGAGCAGATTTTACTTTCGACAAAGATGTTGATGGTATTATTTGGGCGCAAAAAGTGCCCGATCCCTCCGCTTATGGTGTTTTAAAATTGGATGCAGAAGGATTTATCACTGATTTTGTAGAAAAACCTACTGAATTTGTATCAGATTTAGCCATTGCGGGTATCTACTATGTGAAAGATGGAGATGCCTTGCGGAATGAGCTAAAATATTTACTAGATAACGGTATTAAAGAAAAAGGAGAATTTCAATTAACCAATGCGCTTGAAAACCTCAAAGCCAAAGGAACTAAATTTATTCCTGGAGAGGTGAAAGAATGGTTGGACTGTGGTAACAAACCCGCTTTTATTAGTGCGAATAAACGTGCTTTGGAGTGGATGGTTAATGAACTAAACGTGCCCGAATCTACGAAATCTGAAAATAGTCTTATCATTCAACCCTGCTTTATTGGAGAGCATGTTAAGATCACCAATTCTATCGTTGGCCCTTATGTTACGCTTGGAAACAATGTTACGATAGTAAATTCCGTTATCAAGAATAGTGTCATCGGCGACAAGACTGCCGTCCGAGAAGCACTACTTAAAGATTCAATGATTAGCACCCATGCCTCCTATAATGGAGATTTCAAGAATGTAAGTCTTGGTGACTACACGAAATATGAAGAATAACAACCAAATACTACGCTTTTTCTTACTGCTAGCCATAGCTGTCATAGTGGGTCAATCGGCTTTCGCCCAAAAGTCCAATAAGCGCTATACAGAAGCAGAAATTAAGGCAGAAGAGCAATTTGTCGAGGCAGATGCCCTGTTTTTAAAGGGAAGTCACACCGAAGCCGTGGAAAAGTTCAAAACCTTTATCGTGGATTTTCCAGAGGTGGCGATGGCTCATTTTCAATTAGGACGTGCCTATAATGCATTGAAGGAAACGGATAAAGGTATCTCTGCAATCAAGAAAGCCATCGAATTGGACAACCAAAATCGCTGGTTTATGATAGAATTAGCGAAGGTCTATGAAAGTAACGGTCAAGCTTACCTTGCGGCAAACGTCATGGTGGATTTAACGAAAGTAGAACCCAAAAAAGATTTTGCCTATAAAAAAGCAGCTTTCTATTTTCTCCTTTCGGACAAACCAAACAAGGCGCTTAGTATTTTAAATAAAGCAGAGAAGAATATTGGCTTTGACGCGGAAATCGCCTATCGCAAGTATGTCATTTTTATGGCACAAGGCGAAACGCAAAAAGGGATTGAGTCTTTGCAGAAAATATTAAGCTTTCACCCAAAGAATACAGGTTATCGATTAGCCTTGGCGGAGACTTACTTAAAGACAAAGAAGCCGGCTCTTGCGGAAAAAGAATATCGTCGAGTTTTGGAATTTGATCCTTATAATGATCAAGCATTGGTCGGTCTTCAGAGAAGGGCAGTTTCCATGGGAGATAAAGATAGTAGTGGACTTTTGGACTTAGTAAAAAAACCATCCGTTAGTATTGATTTAAAAATAGTTGAACTCGTTCCTATCATTCAAAAAGCTACACCCAATACACCCGCTGAAAAACAAAAGGAATGGACTACTTTAGTGGAG
>JAJRQS010000189.1 GCA_024280135.1 Bacteroidota bacterium
GCTATTCCTGCTGGGCCTGCCCCTATAATTACTATACTATACATAATTTTCTTTTGCTGTCATCAAACAGCATCTGACCTAAAAGGTTTGTCAGAAAATCACTCAGAAAGGATTCTATCTTCAAAAACGAATACCTACGCTTGTTCCAAGCCCTCCATAGTCTGCTAAAGTATAACTCACTTGCCCAAAAAAACGTCCAAAATCAAATCGTCCTCCTCCCTCAAATTTTATGCGACCATATTTAACAGCATTACGAAAAGGGTCTTCTACATCTTTGGCCCTCAACCCCAAAAAACTATTACTACTTTTCGTAAAAACGGGGTACGTACCTGTCAGATTAATATTTGAGAAACCCAAACTATATCCTACTCCTATAAAAGGAGTAAAAATATTAATTTTTGCGGAAGCATAAATAGAGGTATAAAAACTATTGTATTTTATTTGTAATTCTTGATTGTCATAAGGCCCTTTTCGATCATCCGTCAGGGGTACATTTATTTTTACATTATCAGGGATAACTTCTAGATCACTATGTCCGCCCAAAAAGTAATACCCTGCAGCTAATTGAATATCAATTGGCAGTTCTGCTAATGTAGGCATAAAACCTGCTGCATTGGCTTGGATGCTTCCTCCCAAAAGCCACGTTCTGATATCAGAATTGGGCAATGTCAAAGGTGGTATGACCTGTCCCGAGAAAGTAAAGTTATCTATGCGATAGGTTGCATTCAAATAAGGCAAAGGAACCATATTCTTTTCACTACCACTAATCGTTTTTATCGAAAACAACCGTAGATTGGTAATACCAAATCCATAAATCGAAGCTAACTTAATGGTTGCAGAATCACCAAAAACCGTCTGAGCAATTGTTTCTGTTGGGTCTTTGGGTTCAACCGATTCTAGCCCAAGGCTATTGACATCAAAGCTTTTAAACTTATTCGGAATATTAATAAAAGAGGTATTCAGCGAAAGCGAAAAACGATGCTGGTCTTCGTTGTCATAAAAACCGTTAAAGCTCGAATTACCAAGCCCAACCATCAATGCCTGATTCAAAGGCAGAATGTAGGCGGAAATTAATTTCTCACCATCTGACACCCCACCCTGAATCAACGTGCCTAATCCTACTAATTTTTGTGCTTGTGCTGAATAACTCACAATCAACAAACCCAAAATAACGATTACCTTTTTCATATTTTTTTTTTACAAAATTACGTTCAATTCAATACACACTATGTGCTTGATGTTACAAAACTTGCAATATCCAAATTTATGTAAAAAGATACAGATTGTTAAATAACGCACTACAGATACTACAACCTGAATGGAAAAGTTAAAAGAGCATAAACCTAAACCAAATAACATGAAATACTTTGTTTTATCGTTCCTTTTAGCCAGTACATTCTTTCTAAGTAGTTGTAATAAAGAGATTAGCGGAAACCAACAATTTGGAGATATTGCCTTACCTGGAGATACTTATTCAAAAACTGGAGAAAATCCGTTTGTAAAAGTAAGTGAACAAGCGGTCTCTACCTTTTCTATTGATGCGGATGGTGCTTCCTATAGCAATGTTAGACGGTTTATTCAGAGGGATCAAACAAAACCACCAGTGGGTGCAATCAGAACAGAAGAATTGATTAATTATTTTCAATTGGACTATCCATACACGGACCAAGCACATCCCATTAATTTAAATGGGGAAGTAAGTCAATGCCCATGGAATGAGCACAATAAATTGATTCGAATCGGAATCAAAGGCAAACCAATACCGGTAGCAAGTCGCCCTTCTTCTAATTTTGTATTCCTGATTGATGTGAGTGGGTCAATGGGGAGTGAAGATAAACTAGATCTCCTAAAAAATGGGTTTAAGTATTTTGTTGATGGACTCGCAAGTGATGACAGAGTCGCTATTGTTACATATGCTGGATCCGCTGGAGTGGTTTTAGAATCAACACCTGGTGACCAAAAATCAACGATAAAAAAAGCAATTGACAAATTGGGTTCTGGTGGTAGTACTGCTGGCGCGGAAGGCATCATTACAGCCTATAAAATTGCTCAACAAAATCTAATTGAAGGTGGAAACAATAGAATAGTCATAGGAACTGATGGTGATTTTAATGTGGGGCCATCTAGCCAAGAAGACTTAGTTAAACTGATAGAAGAAAAAAGAGATTTGGGCATATTCATCACAGTATTAGGTGTTGGTCGAGGAAATCTAAATGATGCCGCACTAGAACAAATCGCCGACAATGGTAATGGCAACTATGAATATATTGATAATTTAGAGCAGCTGCGTAAGGTTTTTATTTACGACTATGATAAATTTTACACCGTAGCCAAAGATGTAAAAGTTCAAGTCAAATTCAATCCAGAAATCGTTGAGTCATACCGATTAATTGGTTATGAAAATAGGTTACTGAGTGAAGAGGATTTTGAAGATGACAAAAAAGATGCGGGAGAAATTGGTGCCAATCAAAATATTACGGCACTGTATGAAATAGTACCTGTTGCTTCCGCAAATCAAAAAGACATCCCTACTTTCACCATTGACTTTAGATATAAGCTTACTAATTCTGAAACGAGTACGCCTCTTGAACTGCCTATTTACGACAAAGGTATTTCTTTTGAAAAGTCAAGTGACTTTATGCGTTTCACAGCAAGCATTGCTTCTTTTTCAATGCTCCTTACAGATTCAGAATACAAAGGAAACAGTAGTTATGACCAGGTTTTGAAATGGTTAAATACGGCTTCACTAAGTGATGATCATGGTTTCAAATCAGAATTTAAAAGCATTGTTCAAAAGGCAAAATCTTTGTAATAGACCGCTACCCAAATAGATAGGTTAAAACCAACTACAAATAATTCCACAAGCGACTGCGGCATTTAGCGATTCCGTTTTACTTTTGGGGTCTCCCGGAATGGTCACGACTACTTCCGCTAATTGTTTTGCTTTTGACGAAAGTCCTTTGCCTTCGTTTCCAATCATTAAGATGATGGGCTTTTTATTTTTTTTGATATTTTTAATTGATTCACCATTCATATCGGTTGCCCAAAGTTCAGCTACACCTTTTTTTTGCGCAAGCGAATCCAAATCCATCACAGACAATTGTAATCGAAAAATAGAAGACATGGACGCTTGAATAACTTTGGGATTGTAAAAATCCACACACTCAAGGGAAGCTATTACTTGAGGAATCCCAAACCAATCTGCAATCCGTAAAATAGTCCCCATATTTCCTGGATTTTGGATACCTTCCAAAAATATAGCTGCAATTCCATTTTCCAAGGCTTTTACTTCTGAAACCAAATCAGGTTTTTCCGCAATAATCATTACCTCCGTTGCCGTCTTCAGTGCGCTGATTTTTTGCATGCTCTTCTCCGAGACAATGGTTATTTTTTGCGTAAGCACATTACTTATATTTTGCTTATCCACCCATTCTTGCAAAGCCAAAATGTGACGAATGCCACCGTTTTCTTCATCCAACAAGTCTGCTGCCATCTTATGTCCTTCTACAAAAAAGAGATTTTCTCTACGTCTATTTTTCAGTTGATGAAGACTTCTGACAAATTTCTCAAGATTTTTACTTAACATTTAGGGCAATTTAAGGGAAGATTAACGTATTTGGCATCCTTTTTCACTCGAAAACCCGTTAAAGAAGTGTAAAAGTAGGGCTTTGATAACGCCAAACAAAAAATTCGTTCTACTTTTGTTGTTCGCTTACGCAAAAATGCTGAATTCGAGATATAGAAATAAATTACACTCCTTACTTTTCATTCTAGTGCTGCTGTCATTTGGGGTCACTATGCTGTCGAGCTGTGGTACTGTCAAGTATCTCGAAGGAGATCAACGCTTTTTGAAAAAGAATAAAATCTATCTCAAAAATGCACGGGGCATTGAGAATAAGTCTAAATTAAAAAGTGACCTTTCGCGGGTCTATGCCTTGCGCCCCAATCGTAAGTTCTTACTCATTCCAAGGCGGTACTTTTATTATAAAATACAGCAAAAATCTGATACGACAAAAATAAACCGTTGGTTTTTAAAGCATATTGCAGAGCCCCCTGCTATCCTTGACACAAGCCTAATAGAAAAAACTGAAAATAATTTAAAACTATTACTGGCTAAAAAAGGCTACTTTGATGCGGAAGTATATTCCAAAACAAAAAAACGAATAAGAAGGCGTTCTATAGTCAAATATTATGTCACGCCCAATAGTCAAACTAAACTTGATTCTGCATTTTTAGTATGCCCTGATTCTGTCATTTACAACATCCTGATGAGTCGAAAGGAAGAAACCTTCTTAAAACCGGGAGCTCCCCTTAGTGAAAAAAACTACACAGCAGAAGTACAAAGAATCGTCAGACTACTGCGCAACATAGGCTATGCAAAATTCAACCCTTCTCATATAGCAAAGTTAGCCGTAGATACGACTGGACAAAAAACAATAGCCCGGCTAGAAATATACCTTGAGAAAAACCAACCACATCGAACCTACAGAATAGGAAATATCAACATTCACCATCAATACAACTATGCCCTACAAAACCAAAACCAAACGGACACCACCATTAATGAAATTCGATTCATACCCATCTCTTTTGAAGTAAAACCCAAAGCAATTGTTCCAAAAGTAAACATTCAAAAAAACAGGTTATACAACATTAATGATATTGAGGAAAC
>JAJRQS010000190.1 GCA_024280135.1 Bacteroidota bacterium
ATGGTTGTACCAGTGAATAGGCTTATTTTTTCTATAATCTCTTGTGGTACTAAGCTGGAAAAAATCTCCTTATATTCTGGATTTCTTTCAAGGTTAAGTGTAATAAAAGTGCTAAACTCTTGATTGCCAAAGGCTTTGACAATATAGGTTTTCCCAACTTGTCTCGCACCCCTTAGGAGTAAAGGACGTCTGTTATTGTCTTTTTTCCATTCAATCAGCGATTGATAAATATCCCTTTTTAGCATTTTTGGTTATTTTACAAGGCAAATATAGTGTAAAAATGGTCAAAACACAAGGGTGATAATAGCTACTTTTGGTCAAAACACAAGGATGCTTGTTGGTTCTAGGGTTTGAAAGCCTTTTTAAATCTTCGAATATCAACCCAGAAATATTCAAGTAATGCAGGATGGAAGGAAGCCTTGCGGAACGAATATTTGAACAGTTTTTGGACTTGACTCGCAATCCTTGACTACACCCTTAATCAACGAACGGCCTTGAACGGCTTGCAAGAGCCAATTGAAAGATCGAAGACCAATTGAACGCTGCGATAGCAGCAATTTGAACTAAAATACTATAAACTACATAAAAACAAAAATTATGACTATATTTGAAAAATTAAATCTATTGGAAAGAATTCACAACTTAATCAATCGCAAAGCAACAGGCAGTCCAGAGCAGCTTGCACAAATGATAGGCTATTCTAAGCAGCAAACGCTACGATTAATAGGTGACTTGAAGGCACTAGGCATGCCAATCGACTATGACCGAGAACGATGTACTTACTTCTATTCTGAAAAGGTGGACTTCAAAATCCAAATTTTGATAGAAACAGACAAAGAAAAAAATATAAAAGGAGGAAAAAATATAATTTTTTTTCGCCAACGCCATTTTTTGGCATCGAGCAGGAATATCTTTGAACTCGAAAACGGTTTTAAAGGGACTTCTCCGAACCCTTGAAATGAGGAGGTTGTTTTTTTAAATTTCAGTTATGAAAAAGAAAATTTTGTTTGACTTTAAAAGCTGCGAACTTTCTCCTAATAAGAAGAAAGCTAAGATAGTAAAAGGTGGTAGCGGAGGCATGGGAACGTATTTAGGTATGGATATAACTTGGCTTGGAAATGGTGATCGTTGCGATGCCTTTTCGGACGATCTTGGTCGTGAAGTATGTAACATGAGAATTGTTTTATACTTTTTTGTAATAATATTTTTGTTTCAATCCTGTATTGCAGCAAAAGATAACTATAGTAAACTGACTTGCAATACGGTAGAGCTTGAAGGTACTGGGTACATGAAAGACATTTTCCCATACGATGTAAAGAAATATAACAAGGAGTACAAACTGAGGTACGGGGAAGTAAAGATAGATACTCTGGTATTTAGATTTGGTATTTATGACGCGAATAAAAATGGAAATTTTGGAGATATTAGAGAAGATTTTATTTTTGTAGGAGACAAAGATGATACTTTATTTTCGATACAACCTCAAGTATCTTCCGCGGTAAGTACTTTGAAAATTAGTAATTTAATTCGGTTCAATAATAGATATTTTAGATTAACTACACTTGAAAACCAGCATTTCTGTGTTGAAGAAGTGAAGCAACCGAAAACCTTAGATTTAAATTTTACAAACCTATTACCTGATATTATTCTAGACGAAACACTAGGTTCTAGTAAGGTAAGCTTACATAATTTTATTGGAGAGAAACCTATAAAATTGGTCTTTTGGGCTCCTTGGTGTCGTCCTTGTATTCAAGAAATGGCTCACTTTTGGGAAAAGAAAGCCTATAGTAACTATACAATGATTTTTGTATTAGTACCTAAGGACACTATATTAAGTGAGGAGGATATTGATACGGCTGCAAACTATATTAAGAAAAATGGATATGGTAAATTCATATTTTTGAATGAAGGATATTCTTTAAGTAAGCTTGTTAATCAGAATGGTGTTCCTTGGGGTTCTATATGATAAAAACGGGATATTAAAAAAAATAAAAAATGTTCGTAATTTTTACCTTAAAGAATGATACTACGAGTTTGCTTATTGCAGATATAGTTTCAAATTCAATTCCTTGTGAAGTTATATTCATGGATGACATTGCTCTCTTCCTGAGGTTAAATTAATGTTTGCTTCTGATATTCCAGCAAGTTTATTAGTAAATAATAAGAAAGTTATTGGAATATGGTTTAGGAAATCCTTTAGAATGGAATATTTAGAAGGAATCCCAAGTTATGAAAGTGCAAGTCAAGATGAAAAATATTTTCTTAGGTATGAATGGAAGAAAATTTTTGATAATATAGGTGCTGTTGCTAAAATGATTCCTAATATCTTTATTATTGGAGAATCAATATTTACAACATTTTCTGATGTTAATAAACTTGAAATTTTGTATTATGCCTCAAGTCTTGGAATGAAAATACCTAAAACTGTCCTGACTAACGTAATTGGCTTTTATTTTAAGAATGATGTTATTACAAAACCAGTTAGTGAGTTTTACGACTGAACTAGACCGCTGTGGCATTTGAATCATATGGGCTTGGGGCTGAATGCCCACAATTTCCAACGTTTAGGTTTGTTCGTCAATTTGATTATGACTATATTTGAGAAATTAAACTTATTGGATCGAGTGCACAACAAAGAGAAGACGCTATTTTTCACTCCACTTCCCCACGGATCGTCAAACGTTGTCCACGACGATAATCCACAAAGAACACCCGAGCACGTTTTCGAAAAGAACCAAACTTATACGCATCATATTCTAACTCAATAACCCCAATAGCTCCAGGTGCGATGGGTTTAGAAGACCATTGTGGACTCGTACATCCACACGTCGTCCGAACTAGTTCTACTTGTATAGAATCTTTACCCATGTTTTTAAATTGGAATTGGGTACGGACAGGATCGCCTTGCGGAATGTAGCCAAAATCAAAAGATCGGGGAGTCAGCCATTCAATATCTTGACCAAAGCCATTTTGCGCAAGCAAGAAAAAAATAAAAAAATATAAAATTCGCATAGTCTAATTTTATAAAAGCTTGGTCTTCAAACGATTAAAACTTAAGATGAATTGTACACACAAAAATATAACTTTTTCTATTTATGTGAGTTGCTTTTTACCTATCTTTGCAACTTCAATTAATTGACAGCCGATATTTTTAGCAATGAGAAAACTATCAAGCGGGCTTAACATTGAGTTGGGCAACGCTACATCTAAAGTCGCTTTTGAACACGCAAAATCCACGTACCACCTTCGTGAAGGTCGTCAGGGCGCTATAGGCAAACAGACCGACGGCGCATTTTCTAATATTCTTCTTTTTGGTCATGAACGTATCGGTATTGCATCTGATGGTGTAGGGACTAAGATAGAATTGGCTGAACGAACGGGCATCTTTGATACCATTGGCTTTGACCTTGTTGCGATGGTTGCAGATGATTTGGTGACCGCAGGCTTTGAACCGTCCAATATCACCAATGTAATAGATGTCAATCACATCGACCAAGCCATTATTAATAATATGATGGCAGGTTTTGCTTTAGCTTGCACTAAAGCAGGTATGGCAATTACCGGTGGAGAAATCGCCGAATTAGGAAATAGAGTGGGTGGATATGGAACGAGTATGCACGTCAATTGGAGTGCGACAGCCATCGGTTACCTTTCGGAAAAAAGATCGCTCATTACAGGTCAGAATATTAAAAAAGATGAGGTTGTCATTTCTTTGAAATCAGATGGTTTTAGGAGTAATGGGTTTTCCTTGATTCGGACTATCATGAAAGATACTTATGGGGACAATTGGCATGACGCGGCGTATGACGATACCACCACTTGGGGTCAAAAACTACTTACACCTTCTTTAATTTACACACCTCTAATCAATGAATTATTGGAAGAGGGTTTGCCGATTACGGGTATAGCGCATATTACTGGAGGAGGGATTGAAGATAATTTTAGCCGTGCCTTGAAAGCTTCTGGTATGGGGGCCGTCTTAGATAATTTATTTCAGCCATTGGGTGTAATGCAACGGATACAGACTTTGGGTCAAGTATCAAATAGGGATGCTTATACCTATTGGAATATGGGCAACGGGATGTTGATGACTGTGCATCGAGATTTTGCAAAAAGCATTTTGGCGAAAGCACAAGCACTTGATTATCAGGCGCGTATAGCTGGAAAAATAACAGACAGTGGGACGATTCAATTGGAAAACTTACCTACTGTTTAAAAGAAAATAAAGCCTGCGCATCTGCGTAGGCTTTTTTATTTGGGGTTTTTGATAGACGTAATTTTGTTTAGACTTTGGTTAAGCAAAGAATAAATTGAGAAAATGATGCAAACGATTCAGATTACAAAAAAAGAAAACTTTGGTGAACGCCAAGGAGCTAATTTGCGCAATCAAATAAAAACACTTTTGGATATAGAAACGGGACGTATTCTACACACCAAAGTTTTTGCCATCAATTATTCTTTGGATGATGTGGAGTTGGAAGCTTTCGCCAAAGAATGCTTGCAAGATGTGATTACAGATGAAGTTTTTATTAATCGTTTTGATATAAAGGATCAATTTCTCTCTTACATAGCTGTTGCCAAATTGCCTGGGGTGACGGATGATGAAGGAAGTTCGGCTCAGATGGCTTTAGCAGATTTTTTGAATGCGGAATTTGATTTGAATAC
Organism: Bacteroidota bacterium; assembly: GCA_024280135.1. Classification (GTDB taxonomy): domain Bacteria; phylum Bacteroidota; class Bacteroidia; order Chitinophagales; family Saprospiraceae; genus HyVt-613. The sequence continues at coordinate 4,666 of JAJRQS010000190.1, forward strand.
CCAGCATATTTTTTCTCAAGATATTTATTATTTCGAAAAAGAACTAACTGCGGTTCAGCTTCAAAATATCGCCGTAAAATTATTAGCCAACCCGCTCATTAATAAAATAACAGTCTTTAACCAATATCAACACAAATCTGCTTTTAAAAACCTGTATGTCCCCATAGTTAACTTAGTGAGTGATGATAGAACCGAATATATCGACTTGAATATTAGTGATGAAGCGTTGTTATCGCTTTCGCAAAAAATGGTTTTAGCCTTGAACTTGGAGGAAATGTTGACCATCAAGAATTATTTTAACCGAGATGAAATAATTAAGCAGAGAGAAAAGCAAGGACTTCAAAGTCAACCGACTGATTGTGAATTAGAAATACTTGCCCAAACTTGGTCAGAGCATTGTAAGCATAAGGAATTCAATGCCATTATTGATTTCAAAAATTTAGATACTGGCAAACAGAAAAAGATTAATTCACTCTTTAAAACTTATATTCAAGGTGCAACTTCCGTTGTCCAAAAAAGCTTAGAAGCTAAAAATAACCATTGGTTGATTAAAGTTTTTTCTGATAATGCAGGAGTCGTACAAGCCACGAAAGATTTGCTCTTTGTATGGAAAGTTGAAACGCATAATTCACCTTCCGCTTTAGATCCGTATGGAGGGGCGATTACAGGCATATTGGGATGTAATAGAGATGCCATCGGAACAGGTATAGGAGGAGCTAAATTGTTTTTTAATACTAATGTGCTTTGTTTTGGACCACCCAACTATAGCAAACCACTTTTGAAAGGTCAACTACACCCGCGGCAAATCATGGATGGAGTCATCAAAGGGATTGAGGATGGCGGAAATAAATCAGGTGTTCCAACGGTCAATGGAGCAATTTTATTTGATGATGATTTTGCAGGGAAGCCCTTAGTTTATTGTGGTACTGGCGCATTGATGCCCAATCAATTTGATGGGAAGGATGCTTGGGAAAAACCCATTGACCCAAATGATTTTATAGTCATGGCAGGTGGCCGTGTGGGTAAGGATGGCATACATGGAGCCACCTTTTCTTCCGTAGAATTAGATGAACATTCTCCGCAGTCTGCTGTACAAATCGGTAGCCCAATTACACAAAAAAAATTAGCTGATTTTATGGCCAAAGCGGCTACTCAAGGATTGATAAAATCTAGCACAGATAATGGCGCAGGAGGGCTTTCTTCTTCGGTGGGAGAATTGGCAGAAATAACCAATGGCGCCATCATGAACTTAGAAAAAGTCCCTTTGAAATATTCGGGTTTGAAGCCTTGGGAAATTTTTGTTTCAGAGTCTCAAGAACGGATGACTTTAGTCGTGGAACCACACAAATGGGCTGCTCTATTATCCCTTGCTAAAAAAATGGAAGTAGAAGTTACTCATGTGGGAGATTTTACCGATAGTGGCTTTTTAGATGTACGAATGAATGGAGCGTGTATTGCTTATATCGACATGGAGTTTTTGCATGATGGCGTTCCTCAAAAGAAAATGATTGCAGAATGGAAACAACCATTTGTTGAATTATTTGATGCGAATAAATACCAAGATTTAGACCTAGAAAAAGTATATAGAGATCTATTAGCTGATTTTAATATTAGATCTAGAGAATCTGTCATTCGCCAATATGATCATGAAGTACAAGGTAAATCTATAGTTAAGCCTTTGATGGGAAATGGACGAGCACCGCAAGATGCCGCAGTGCTTCGATTTGGTTTTGATAGTTATGAAGGCATAGCCGTATCGAATGGAATTTCCCCAAGATTTGGGGACTTAGATCCGTACGAAATGTCTTGCGGTGCTTTTGATGAAGGAATTAGACAGATAATTTCTGTAGGCGGAGAATTACCCAATAGGAAAGAAAACGACGACATCTTTTGGTCAGTTAATGATAATTTTTGTGTGCCGGATTCCGAATTTCATCCTGAGAATAATGTGGATGGAAAAGAAAAACTTGCCAAATTAGTTTTGATGGCAGAAGGTTTATACGATATGGCAACCTTCTTTGACATTCCGTTGACCTCTGGCAAGGATAGTATGAAAAACGATTTTAAAGCGGACGGAGTAAAAATTTCTATCCCGCCTACCATTTTGTATTCGATGACGGCTAAAGTTAAAGACGTACGAAAAGTAGTGACTTCAGATTTCAAGCAAGTTGGGCATTTGATTTATCAACTAGGAGAGACCTTTGATGAAATGGGCCGCTCTAGCTTATTTAAAAAACTAGAAATTACAGCAGGTACTGCACCAAAGGTGAATAAGCAAGCAGCCAAAGACTTGTATTTAAAAGTGATGGATGCCAATCGACTAGGCTTGATTGCTTCTAGTCATGACTTATCGGATGGTGGCCTTGCAATTACTTTGGCAGAGTCGGCGATGGATTCTGGATTGGGTGCAGTGATAGATTTGGACGGTTTAGGAGATTTGCCAGATGCTGTAAAATTATTTTCGGAATCCCATTCTCGTTTTTTAGTAACGGTTTGTGAAAACAACCAAATAGAATTTGAAAAAATATTTGGAAGTCGTGCTACTAAATTAGGAGACGTTGGTGGTGACGAAATAAAGATTAAGTCGAAAGGAAAACCCATTATTAGTGAATCACTAGGCGTCTTGTTGGACGCTTGGACAACAGCCTTTTAAATGAAGACAAAAGCATTAGTAATCACTGGATTTGGTATTAACTGTGAAGAAGAACTAGCCGCAGCTTTTCGTCTGGCAGGAGCTACAGCTGACATCGCACACATCAATGAAGTCTTGGAAGGAGATTATTCAATACATAATTATGATGTGTTAAGTTTTCCGGGTGGCTTCTCTTTTGGGGACGACCTCGGATCTGGTAAAGTAATGGCTAATAAGTTGAAGTATAAACTATTGCCTAATAAAAATACGTTGCTGCAAGAACTAAGAATATTTCTAGAGGAAGGAAATTTTGTTTTGGGTATTTGCAATGGTTTTCAGTTTTTAGTGAGATTAGGGCTTGTGCCAAATGTGGGCTTGAAATTTGAACAAGAAGCTACTTTGACACAAAATGATTCAGGATTGTTTGAGGATAGATGGGTTTATTGCAAAGTGAATCCAGATAGCAGCTCTCCTTTTTTACACGGGATTGATGTCTTGCCCTTACCCGTTCGACACGGTGAAGGAAAGTTAATTATTAAAAAAGAATTAGAAGAAGAGGTTTTAAATAAAAATTTGCATGTGCTGACCTACTGTAATGAGGACGGAAAACCCACTACAAAGTACCCGTTTAATCCCAATGGTTCTGCCCATCAAATAGCAGGGCTGACAGATCCGACAGGGCAAGTACTAGGTTTGATGCCACACCCTGAAGCTTTTTTAAGTTTGTTTAATCATCCGAACTGGCCCGCTATGAAAAGCAAAAACCCAGATATCGACAAAAAAGGTTTGGGTCTGAAATTATTTGAAAACATTATCAATCACATTTCCAAAAAACAATTAAAAAAGGCAACAACATGGGTATCGTAAAAATAAAAAAAGCCTTGTTATCTGTTTCGGACAAAACGGATATCATTCCTTTGGCGCAAGCCCTTATAGCAATGAATTGTGAAATAATTTCGACTGGAGGAACTAAAAAGAAATTGGAGGAGGCTAAAATTCCTGTAACAGAAATTTCAAAAGTTACGAAGAATCCAGAGGCTTTTGGTGGGCGAATGAAAACCATTTCCTTTCAGATTGAATCAGCGTTATTGTTTGATAGAAAAAAAGATGCGGATGAGGCTAAAAGATTAGCAATTGAACCCATTGATTTAGTTGTTTGCAATTTGTATCCTTTTCAAAAGGTCTTAGAACAAGGAGCTGATTTTAAAACACTTATAGAAAATATTGATATTGGCGGTCCCACTATGATTCGAGCAGCGGCTAAAAATTTTAAATACGTAACGGTCTTGACGAGTCCATCGGCCTACTCAGGATTTTTGAAAGAATTAAAAAATAATGCTGGGACATCTTATGATTATCGAAAGCAACAAATGGCTAAGGCTTTCAATCATACGGCAGATTATGATGCTTTGATTGCCATGGAAATGAGTCATTTAGTAGGGGAGAAGGTAGTACGATTAAGCTTCAAAAAAGGTCGAGCATTACGTTACGGAGAAAATAGTCATCAACAAGCAAGTTTTTATCAAAATAGCGAACAAAAATACTCGCTTTTTGATATGGATATTTTGCAAGGTAAGCCATTATCCTATAATAATGTTTTAGATATTACAGGAGCGATTGATTCAATCAAATCAACTAGCCGAAAAAGTTGTGCGGTTATCAAGCATAGCAATCCTTGTGGACTAGCAGAGTCAGATGACCAAAGACGAGCCTTAGCATTAGCTTGGGCGGGTGATCCTATTTCGGCTTTTGGTTCTATTATTTCATTTAATACTAGAGTGGATTTAAAAACTGTAGCATTTTTTGAGTTGGATAATCCAAATAAATCGAAGCGCAAATTTATTGAAGTAATTATCGCTCCAAGTTATTCAGAAGAAGCTTTAGCCTATTTGTCTCGATCAAAAAATCTTCGAGTATTGGCTTTGGACTTGAAGCAGTTAAAGACTCCTAAGGAGCATAGGATCATGCATGGTGTATTGTTAGAACAAGACCCCGATGATGCTTTATTTGAGTCACTCATATCGAAAACAACTAGATTGTTGGATGTGGTCAAAAACAAAGCACTAATAGAATTTGGACTACAAGCCATCAAAAATATTAAATCAAATGCTATTGCTATCGTTACCGAAATTAATGGCGAATACTGCTTGATGGGTATGGGGGCAGGTCAGCCTAATCGACTGATTGCTACTAGTTTAGCGATTCAAAAAGCTAAAGAATTTGCAAAAGAACAATTTCAACAATTAGTTCTTGCAGGTGATGATGAATTTCAAAATGAGCAGGAAGAAAAAAGGTTTGTTCGAGAACAATTAGCAAATGCAATATTAATCTCAGATGCCTTTTTTCCTTTTGCAGATAATATAGAAGTTGCCGCGGCTTCAGGTATTCGACAGATTATACAGCCGGGTGGTTCCATTCGGGATAAATCTGTTATAGAAAAATGCGATGAGCTAGCAGTAGCGATGGCATATACAGGGATGCGCCATTTTAAACATTAAACCACAAACACTAAACCACAAACCTTAAAACATTAAAGATGAATAGCTTTATAGATTTTTCAACCCCACAATTGCAAACGTTACATAAAGGAAAAGTGCGTGATAGCATACGGGTGGATGACAAGCAAAGATTGATTGTCGTGACGGATAGAATTTCTGCTTTTAATAAGAAAATTAAAACACCTATTCCACACAAAGGAGCAGTGCTAAATGGAATAACTAATTTTTGGTTTGAGAAAACAAAAGATATTATTCCGAATCACTTGATAAAAGAAATTGATCCCAATATCTCATTGGTGCACGAAGCGGATCCCATTCGGGTAGAAATGATTGTTAGGGGTTATTTGACGGGTTCTATGTGGCGGGGCTATGAAAAGGGACAGCGTGATTTTAGTGGAGTAATAGCACCCGATGGACTAACAAAAAACCAAGCTTTTGAATCGTCTATTTTAACTCCTACCACCAAGGATGAATTTGATACCGAGATAAATGAGGAGAATATCATTAAATCAGGATTAGTATCAAGTAAGATTTATCAAAAGATGAAATCTGTTTCTTTGGAATTGTTCCATAGAGGTACAGACTACCTTGCGAAAAAAGGAATTATTTTGGTAGATACAAAGTATGAATTTGGTCTTTTGAATGGTGAATTGATATTAATAGATGAAATTCACACCCCAGACTCTTCTCGTTTTTGGCGTAAGTCTGATTATGATGTTTCTCCAACGACAGCCGAACAGATGGATAAAGAATTTGTACGTCAATGGATGCTTGCCAATAAAGTAAATGGAGAAGTTCCGTTGGTGTTGGAGGATAGTATTATTGAAGAAACAAGTCGCCGATACCAAGAAATTTATGAAATGATTACGGAAAAGCCTTTTGTGAAAACTACGATTCCTCCTAAAATACGGGCCTATCACAATTTGGTTCAGGCAGGATTAATTAAAGCAGGATTTGTGGCTATCTGCATGGGCTCAAAATCGGATCTACCGCATGCCGAAAAAATTCAGTCTTACATTGAAGCATATAATATTAAAGTAAGTAAAAGAATAATTTCTGCACACAAGAACGGAGAAAGAATTTTAGAATTGGCGGAAGCCTATAACGTAAGTATAGAGCCTGTAGTGGTAATTGCAGTGGCAGGTCGGTCGAATGGGTTAGGAGGTGCTTTGGCCGCAAACTTAACGGCACCAGTCATTAATTGCCCGCCTTTTGCAAATAAGACTGATTTGCAAATTAATTTGAATTCTTCATTGATGATGCCGTCTAATACTCCTGCTTCTACAGTCATTCATCCTGACAATGCAGCTTTAGCAGCGGTTAGGGCTTTAAATATCCCGACGATTAGAGCCCGAATGAATCGTGAGATTGCTCAATTAAAAGCGGCTTTGATTGTGGCAGATAAGGAGGCTTTGGTATGAATAAACCAATAAAAATAGCAGTACTTGGAAGTGGTGGTCGAGAACATGCCATCGCATGGAAACTAGCTAATGATCTATGTCCCGAAAACGTATATGTCTTGCCAGGCAATGCGGGTATCCCGAATAGTCATCCCATGGATCTAGCAAATTTCCAAAACATTAAAAAATTTTGCATTGAGCATGAAATTCAATGGATTTTTGTAGGACCCGAACAGCCACTGGCAGAGGGTATAGTAGATTATTTTTTGCAGACAGATATTCAAGTGTTGGGACCAGATGCCACTTCTGCGAAATTAGAGTCCTCAAAAATTTTCTCGAAAGAATTTATGAAAAAATATGGTGTGGCTTCTGCACCTTTTAAAAAGTTTGCGAATGTGAAAGAAGCATATCATATAGTGGCACAACGGCCGGATGGGTTTGTAATTAAGCTTGATGGACTGGCTGGAGGAAAAGGTGTTTTTGTTTGTAATAACGAGGCAGAAGGCATGGAAGCATTAAAAGCCCTTTCGGATAAATATGGCGCAAAAGTAGATTTTATTATTGAAAATAAAATCATTGGCGATGAGGTTTCCATTATTGGGTTTACCGATGGAAAATCTATTCAATTATTACAACCGTCTCAAGATCACAAGCAATTACTAGATGGAGATATGGGACCCAATACAGGTGGAATGGGAGCTTATTGTCCTGTGCCGCAATGGAGTGAGTGGTTAGCAAAGGAAATACAAACAAGGATCATTCAGCCAACTTTAAAGGGTATTCAAGCCGAAGGAATGAATTACAAAGGCATCATTTATTTTGGTATTATGATTTCGGAAGAGGGCCCTTTTTTATTAGAGTATAATGTACGTTTGGGAGATCCTGAAACGGAGGTTCTAATGCCTTCTTTAAAGAGTAGCTTGTTTGAATTGATGGAAGCAACCCTTACGGGAAAATTGAATAGTACTAACTTGGTTTTTGAAAATGGATTTTTTGTAGATGTGGTGTTGGCTTCAGGAGGTTATCCGCTAGGTTATAAAACTGGATATCCCATTGAGATGCAAAAAACAGAGCAAGATGTTTTAATTTTTAATGCAGGGGTCTCGATGAATAATAATCAGTTAGTGACGAATGGAGGGCGAGTTTTAAATATTGTAGCTAGTGGCATTACACTAGATGAAGCCATCGATAAAGTATATAAAAATATTAGATCAATTTCTTTTCAAGATGCAATTTTTAGAAAGGATATAGGACAAAGAGAAAACAAAGTCTTATCCGCTAAAAGACCACAGATATGAAACCGAAGAAGCTTGCAATATTGATTTCTGGGCGGGGTAGTAATATGAAAGCATTAGTTGATGCTTGCACAAAGGGATCGTTAAAAGGGGTTGCTAAAGTGGCTATTGTATTGTCAAACAATCCAGATGCTGAAGGGTTGGAAGTCGCAAAAAGGATGGGTGTTCCCACAACGGCTATTTCCTCAAAGGATAAGACAAGATTGGCGTTTGATAGAGTCGTTTTGAAGTTTCTGAAAGAGATTGGGGTAGACTATGTTATTTTGGCTGGTTTTATGAGGAAACTGACTAAGGAGTTTACGGTAGCCTACCCTAAAAGAATTATTAATATTCATCCAGCAGATACTCGATCGCATCGTGGGCTTGGTGCTTATGAATGGGCTTGGGAAAATAAGCTAGAGAAGACAAAAATAACTGTCCATTATGTCAATGCGCAAATTGACGATGGAGAAATTATAGCACAAGCAGATGTAGATCTCAAAGGAGTAAAGAACCTGCATGAGGTAGAAGCAAGAGGATTAGCAATAGAACATTCCTTTTTTGCGCAAGCCATAAAAAAAATATTAACAGATACCCAAACCAAAAAAATATAAAATATGTGTGGAATCGTTGGATTTACAGGAAAGTATAAAGTGATAAATGACCTCATATTGGGGTTAACTTCTTTGCAACATAGAGGACAAGATGCGGCAGGAATTGTAACTTTTAAGGAGTCGTTTAGAATAAAAAAGGGACTTGGATTAGTGAATGAAGTGTTTAAAGAAAAACACATTAATAGGCTAAAGGGAAAAACAGGAATTGGACATGTTCGATATACTACACATGGGACTAATGACAAAGAAAATGCACAGCCCATTGTGTCAAATTATCCTTTTGGAATTGCTATGGTGCATAATGGAAATGTGACAAATCTTGAAGAAATGAATAGGGCTTTGTATCAAGATTATCATGTATTACCAACTTCTAGTAATGACTTAGAAATTTTACTTTATACTTTTGCAGCCGAATTAGAAAAGAAGGATTTGGGAAATATCAAGCCGTCAGATTTATTAGATGCAGCGGTAAGCACACAGAAAAAAGTAGAAGGTGCTTATGCAGTGATTAGTGTTATTGCCAACCATGGTATGCTAGCATTTATGGATCCGAATGGTATGCGCCCCTTGATTTTAGGAAAAAAAATCACCCAAAAAGGTGTTACATATGGACTTGCATCTGAGTCGGTTACTTTCGATCATTTGGGCTACGAAGTAGTAAGAGATTTACAGCCTGGAGAAATATTATTTATTGATAATAATCAAAAGGTATATACTAAAATTGGGCATCAGCATAAACAAAAATTTTGCGTTTTTGAATACATTTATTTTGCAAGAGAAGACTCGATTATCCATGACAAATTGGTCGCAGGAAAACGTGTTAGAATGGGAAAATCTTTAGCAAAGAAAATAATTGAAGCTGGACTAAAACCGGATATTGTGATAGATGTACCCGCTTCTGGATATTTTGCTGCTTCGGGCTTAGCTGAAGAATTAGGAATTCCCCACCATAGAGGTTTGGTAAAGTCTAATTACATAGGGCGTTCGTTTATCTCACCCAAGCAAAGTGAAAGAGAAGCCATAGTCAAAAGAAAGCTCAACCCCATCAAAAAAACAATCCAAGGAAAAAAAATAGTTGTTGTGGATGATAGTATCGTACGGGGTACAACTTCTAAAAGAATTGTTAGTATTTTGAAAAAAGCGGGGGCTAAAGAAATATATTTTGCCTCGGCAGCACCCGCTATTAAAAACCCTTGTATTTATGGCATTGATATGTCCATTTCTACGGATTTAATTGCAGCAAATATGTCGGTAAAAGAGATTCGAGATTATATTGGTGCAGATGCTTTGTTTTTTAATTCTGCAGATGACTTTGTAGAAAACTTTGAAGATCTTTCCATTTGTACTGCTTGTTTTACTGGAGAGTATCCGACAGAAAAAGCATTAGAAGCTTTAGTGCATATTGAGACCGCTAGACGAAAAATATTGGGTGTAGAGGCCTAAATCTAAACTAGCTTCCGCAAAGCCATGATGCTTCCAACATGTAATCCTTCGTGGTAATTATTGAATTTTATAGCATCGATAATAGTGGCTAATTCAATATTAACACTGGTCATATATGGGGTGTAAGAATTAAAAATACCTTGATTAAAATCGGCAATAGAATTTTCCGGAAGGGTAATCGATAAGTCTTTAATTATTTGAATTTCTTCAGAGCTAATAATCCCACTTGGTTGAGTGCCTTTTTTGTATTTTTGAACTATTTCATCGGGGACAAGCATCTCTAGGTTGGCTAATCCATACCATAGCATCTGCTGAGTGACCACTAAGTGGCCCATGTTCCAAATGAGGTTGTTACTAAAACCTGTAGGAATAGTATTTAATTGCTCATCACTCAGATGTTGAACGAGTTTTAACATTAGCTTTCTTGAAGCTCGGAGTGTATCAAATTCTTTTTTCATGATTAAAATTTTGGAGTAGAGTGATAAACAGTTATAAAAAGCATCGCCATTTTGATAGGCAAGGAGACTTCATCTGATAGATTGTCATATACCTCCCAATCTCTTGGGTCGGGTTCGTTGGACATGTAGATTTCCCAGTCTCCCCATTTAGTTTCTTGAAGTTTCCATTCGTAAGGAAGATTCCGCCATTTACTGACAACTGTGTAGGAATGGGTATTGTCTGTTATGCGCCATCTAGTCGGATCATCTTTCCAGACGGTTCTGATGGTGATGACTTCACCTTGGCATCTAAGGTTCCACTGGTTGGGATTGTCTTTCCAAGTCATTTTTATGTGCCCTATATTATCCCCTAAGAAAAACACCCACTCTGACCAATCTTGGTCTAACGGCCACTTAATGCGCAATTCTCCCGTAGTATCTTCGGATTCTGTATAGATTGTCCATTCAGCAAAAGAATCTGACCAATCTGTGCTGAGTCCCACTATAGATTGAGCGGATAGGCTTGCGCCCAAAACAAGAAAGACGAGTAAAAGACTATGTTTTAAGTAGTTCATAAGCCTTTAACGGAAGGAATTGAGAGGAATTGCCCTAGAAAGGCAAATCATCCTCTTCTATGACTTGTTGTGAAGGTTCATTGGAGGCATCTGGAAATGGAGCCTCATCTGCAGCAGGAGGAGGTGGGGTTTGTGCCGTCCCTTCAGTGGACTTTTCAATCCGCCATGCATTTAAGTTCGTAAAAAACTTTTCATTCCATTCTCGACCTCGGAGGTCAAAAAAGACCTTTAAATCATCCCCCTCTTGAAAGGCATCTAATATATCACAACGGTCTTGAACCAGTTGAAACTTAATCATTTGTGGATAATTTCCATCAGG
>JAJRQS010000191.1 GCA_024280135.1 Bacteroidota bacterium
CGATTTGGGATGGGTACTTGAAGCTCGTCCCCAGGAGCTAAATTCTTTTGGTCTTTTTTAGGATTAAAAGCCATTATCATCGGAACGGTCACACCATAAAATCGACTTATCTTATAAAGGGTTTGTTGATTTTCGATCGTATGTATGAGGAGTTTTTGCTGACCTTCATCTATCGTCATGATGACTGTATCCGTAGCTAGTAAGATGTGTAAGCTATCACCTGTATCCGCTTGCGCAAAAGGCGATATTAAAAATAAAAGCAAAAGTGAATATAATAGTTTCATGCTGTTTAATTGTTTGTTTCTCTGTCACAAAGGTATTAACGATTAATGTCATAAACATTATTACACGCTTATTTCTTTTTTTAACGCTTGTTTTTTAGTAAGTAAATTCCCGTACTTTCGTCTAATAGGTCAAGTTCAGGTGCAAAAAGATTCTAAAAACACTACCTTTGTAGATGTTATTGTCTTTCATGGCATGTAGCCTCTCCGCTCCATTATTAAATAAAGTACCCCAATAAAAAGATATAAAATGAAAACCAAAATTCTTATTTGGATAAGTATTTTCCTGTCATTTACCCAAATGGCGCTGGGACAAAATTATACTAGAACGATTACTGTTGAATTTGACGCACCGCCTTCTGCTCCTGTCCAAAAAGCTAAACTTAAATACAATAAGGAGTTTGCTTATAGCCTAACGCTAGATGATGGTCGAGCCGATATTTGGCACGCGGCATACAAATTACTAAAAGGGGATCAAGTCACCAATTCTTATTATGACTATGGGGTGAATTATGGAAGTGGAACGGATGATATCATCGCGGGCGGCTATAATTCAACTGATGGATGCGGAAATCCAGTTCAATTTAAACTGGGTCTATCCATAAATACCAGCACAATAGGATTGAGTGGCGCATTCCTCAATTGGGATCAACTCCAAGAAATATACAACCATGGATGGGACATTTATAACCATAGTTATAACCATGAACCTGATCCGGCCAACCCAATTAATACGGCTCTAAACAGTCCTATTTCTATGGATCAAGCTATTGAAGGAAATTCCGATTCCATTCAGGCACATATTGGTTTTTATCCTAGACACTTTGTCATCCCCTCCTATAGTGAGACTTACTTGTGTGATTTTGGCCTAACGAATGATTGTACTACTCAAAACACGAATGGCATGGTGGCTATTTACAACCAAGACTTCAATTGGATGGGCCCTGCTATCTCCGTTAGTAATCCGCTAAACTTAGACTTCATTAATATCTACAGAAACACCGTTCCTTTTTACCAAAATTCTGGCTGGGCTGAAATCAAAGCGCCAATAGACAATGCAGCTAGCCAATCCAATAATTATAATAAAATATGGCTAAATGAATATACTCATTCTGTAAGAGCAAACGATTATGACCATGTACCGGGCCTTTCTAATTTGGGATATACTTATTTTAAACAAATGATGGATTTACTCCGAAATCAATATGGAGAAAATGGAACCGATGAAGTATGGGTCGCGGGCCTCCAATCTGTCTATGAATACTTATATGTTCGCGACCACTCCAATATTTCAACAGTTATTAATGGGAATACAATGACCATTACGGCTAACTTTAACAACCCACAACTCGATCAAGAAAATTTTGACCTTTCTATCATTGCTAAAGATTATAATGCGAATATTATTAATGTTGCTGTGGATGGAGGTGATTATACCTACAATCCAAACTCTGGACTAATTAATTTTTCCTACATCGGTGCGCAAAATGGCTTAACCATCGACTGCCCCGAAAATATCAATGTAACAACTGCTTCAAATTTTTCCACCGTTTCTTGGACGGATGCTACTGCTTCTACGGCGTGTAACACCAACAATGTTTATGTATATCAAAATGACGGACCCACTTCGGGTTCAGATTTTTATATAGGTAATTATAACATTGCCTACCAAGCTACAGACGATTGTAACAATACCGCAAATTGTAATTTTACTATTTCCGTTACGCAAGAAAATAGTAATGGGACTTTATCACTCAACTGCCCCAATGACATTAATGTTTCCACTACCGAATTGACTTCTGATCCTATTACGTGGGATAGCCCTTCCACGGCTACGACCTGTCCTGCTAATAATACGGTTACATTGACTCAAACTGCTGGGGCCAATGCTGGTTCTAGTTTTCCAATTGGGCAACACGTCATTACCTATCAAGCTACCGACCTTTGTTCCAATACACAAACTTGTAGCTTTACCATAAATGTAATACAGGAGAGTACTGGAGGGAGCTGTAATACGATCAATGGTTTCACTAAGCTAGGAGAATTTAACAACCACAGCTATTACATTTCGAATGAGCAAAGTAATTGGTCTTCAGCTAAAAATAACGCTGCAGCGAATGGTGGATATTTAGCAACTTTGAACAGTGAAGCAGAAAACAACTTTTTGAAAGATAAATTAGTGCCTTTGAGCGGGATGGCTTTCATCGGTTTCAATGATGCAACGACTGAAGGAACAGGACAATGGGCAAATGGTGACCCTGTTACGTTCGATTTAAGCTATGCGAATTCAGAAACAAATGATTATGCCGTCATGAACTTTTGGGCAGGCACTTGGCAAATGGAACAAGCGGGGCCTTGGAGAAAATACATCATGGAAATGAATTGTGGTGGTGGCAACTCCAATACAGGTAGTATTGACATCCAATGTCCCAATGACCTCCAAATAGTCACCAGCAACAACACAGCGCTAGCCCAATGGCAAGAGGCAATAGCCAGCACTACTTGTAGTTCAAGCACCAATGTTCAAGTAAGCCAAACAGAAGGGCTGCCGTCTGGATCTAATTTTGCTATTGGCACGCATACGATTTCGTACCAGGCGGATGATGCATGCAACAATCAAGAGACTTGTAGTTTTACGATTACAATTTCTGCTGAAAACAACGGTGGCGCTTGTAATAACATCGATGGTTTCACTAAACTAGGAGAATTTAACAACCACAGCTATTACATTTCGAATGAGCAAAGCAATTGGTCTTCAGCTAAAAATAACGCTGCAGCGAATGGTGGATATTTAGCAACTATGAACAGTGAAGCAGAAAACAACTTTTTGAAATATAAATTAGTGCCTTTGAGCGCGATGGCTTTCATCGGTTTCAATGATGCAACGACTGAAGGAACAGGACAATGGGCAAATGGTGACGCTGTTACGTTGGATTTAAGCTATGCGAATTCAGAAACAAATGATTTTGCCGTCATGAATTTTTGGGCAGGCACTTGGCAAATGGAACAAGCGGGGCCTTGGAGAAAATACATCATGGAAATGAATTGTGGTGGTGGTAACTCCAATACCGGCAGTATTGACATCCAATGTCCTAGTAATATTGAAATAGAAACAACAAATAATACTGAAGTGGCAGTGTGGCAAGGCATTACAGCTAGTACAACCTGTAGTACTAGTAATAATATCCAAATAGCACAAATTGAAGGCCTGTCTTCGGGATCTAATTTTCCAATAGGCACTCATACCATCACCTATCAAGCAACGGATAATTGTGGTAATCAAGAAACTTGTAGTTTTACAGTAAACATCCAAAGCACTTCCTCCTCGCTTAGTATTAACTGCCCAGAGGATATTGTAGTTGCTGCTGATAACGGAACCGCAGTAGTGAATTGGGATGCACCTACAGCTAATACAACTTGTTCTGCACCATTTATTTCTATTGAACAACTAACGGACTACACTCCGGGGAGTAATTTTGCAATGGGTACATTTCTGATAGAATACCAAGCGGCTGATTTATGTGAAAACATAGCAAGTTGTGCATTTACAATTATAGTATCCAATGCATCCAATTCAAATAACTGTACTGCGATCGATGGATTTAATAAGTTAGGAGAATTTGAAGATCATGGATATTATGTATCAACGGATAATTTCAAATGGATTGACGCCAAGCTTAATGCGGAAAACAATGCCGGCTACCTGACTAGTATTTCTTCACAAGCTGAAAATGATTTTTTGAAAGATAAGATTGGAAATGATTTAGTTTTCATTGGCTTTCATGATTCAGACATAGAAGGCAACGGACAATGGACTAATGGCGAACCTACTACGCTAGACCTTAGCTATAGCAATACAAATGAAAATGATTTTGCTGTCATGAACTTTTGGGCAGGCACTTGGCAAATGGTTAATGGAAATGTTGCCAAAAAATACCTTTTAGAAAAGTCTTGTGGCACCGGCTCCAACGGAGAATTAACCATCAATTGCCCTGAGGATATTACCCTTGAAATCACCACAAATACCACTTTAGCTTATTGGGATGAACCTACTTTCAGTACAACTTGCTCAGAAAGTTCTGAGGTATCCCTTACATTGATTTCAAATAAGCCCTCTGGATCTGAATTTGGACTAGGCACTCATACGATAATGTATGAGGCGACCGATCAGTGTGGTAACTCTAAATTTTGCAGCTTTAGACTGATAATCGTTCCGGTTGCTACAGGAGGAGCTTGTGGCACAATAGATGGATTCACTAAAATTGGTGAATTTGAAAACCATGGGTATTATCTTTCTGATGAAGCCTTGAACTGGAAAGATGCCAACACTTACACTAAAAGCATTGGAGGTTATTTAACGGCCATCAATAGCC
>JAJRQS010000192.1 GCA_024280135.1 Bacteroidota bacterium
GGGTAACTTCTCCTTATAGGACATATTTTTTTACCTATTGTAAGTAAGCACTCAAAAGATACAACCAATTCTGTTTTAATAAACGCGACAAAGGAGCAAATAAACGCGACAAAGGAGCAAATAAACGCGACCAAAGGAGCAAATAAACGCGACCGAAGGAAGCAAATAAAACGCGACCGCTTAAACTCAAAACACCGTTTTAATAATTCAGATTGGGCGCCAACCATTTTTCGGCTTCCGCTAAGTCCATTCCTTTTCTTTTGGCATAGTCTATAACTTGGTCTTTATTAAGTTTACCGACACCAAAATACTTGGATTCCGGGTGTGAAAAATACCAACCACTAACAGAAGAAGCTGGATACATCGCAAAACTATCCGTCAATTCTATTCCTGTATTTTTTGTCACATCCAGTAGTTCAAATAACTTTGCTTTTTCGGTATGCTCTGGACAAGCTGGATATCCTGGTGCAGGTCGAATACCTTGGTAGGTTTCTTTAACCAATGCTTCTGTATTCAGCCTTTCATTGGGAGCATATCCCCAAAATTCTTTACGTATCCGTTCGTGCATTAATTCCGCAAAAGCTTCCGCAAATCTATCTGCTAAAGCTTTTAATAAAATAGCCGAATAATCATCATGGGCTTCTTCAAAACGTTTTACGTGAGGTTCGATACCGATACCTGATGTGACGGCAAATGCCCCAATATAATCTTGGCTACTATCTTTAGGCGCAATATAATCTGCCAAACTTCGATTAGCGCTTCTACTTTTTTTAAGTTGCTGGCGAAGGTGTTGTAATAAAAATTCATTCCCCTCATGCTGCACAGCAATCACATCGTCGTCAATAGCATTTGCAGGAAATATGCCAATAACGGCCTTCGCTTGTAACCATTTTTCCGAAAGGAGTTGCTTCAACATTTCTTGTGCATCTTCAAATAGTTTAGTGGCAACTTCACCCACTACTTTATCTGTTAAGATAGCAGGATATTTTCCGGCCAACTGCCAGGTACTAAAAAAAGGTGTCCAATCAATGTATGATTGTATCTCCTCTAAGTCATAGTCTTCAAATATTTTTATCCCGATAAGATTAGGTTTCGGTGGTGAGTAATTTTCCCAATCTAATTTTAATTTATTCTTTCGAGCATCTTCATATGATACGTATGAACGGGTATTTTGGCGACGAGAACGTACTGCTCGCATACGGGCATATTCATCATTGATGTTTTGGACAAAAAGAGCCTTTTCATTTTTACTAAGCAAGGCACTTGCAATCGTCACACTAACGGACGCATCCAATGCGTGGACGATGGGTCCGCTATATTCAGGAGCAATTTTTACAGCCGTATGAATTTTTGAAGTCGTCGCACCTCCCACCATCAAAGGGATATTCATTTTTAATCGCTCCATCTCTTTTGCGATATGCACCATCTCATCTAGAGAAGGCGTAATGAGTCCACTCAGCCCGATGATGTCCACTCCTTCTTCTTTGGCAACGGATAGAATTTTGTCGGAAGGCACCATCACACCAATGTCAATTATTTCGTAATTATTACAGCCCAAGACGACCCCAACGATGTTTTTACCGATGTCATGCACATCTCCTTTTACGGTAGCCATTAATATTTTTCCTCTAGCAGAAGCTCCAGAGGATTTTTTTTCTTTTTCAATATAAGGAGTCAGCCAAGCCACAGCTTGCTTCATCACCCGAGCACTTTTGACCACTTGAGGTAAAAACATTTTACCTTCTCCAAAGAGTTTGCCGACGACACCCATTCCATCCATCAGTGGCCCCTCAATCACTTCTATTGGTCTGTCATACTTTGCAAAAGCTTCCTTCGTGTCCTCAATGATAAATTCGGTTATTCCCCTCACCAAAGCATGTGACAACCTAGCTTCAACGGTCGTTTCTCTCCACGCCAAATCTTTGACCCGCTCTTTTTTGGCCCCCACAAAACCTTCTGCAAAATCAACCAAAGCCTCCGTGGCATCTGGTTTTCTGTCAAACAAAACATCTTCTATCTTCTCTAACAAATCTTTTGGAATTTCCGCATAGACCTCTAGCATTCCTGCATTTACAATGGCCATATCCATTCCTGCTTGAATGGCATGATAAAGGAAAGAAGTGTGCATGGCTTCCCGAATGGGATTGTTTCCCCGAAAGGAAAAACTAACATTGCTGAGTCCTCCACTTATTTTAGTAAGGGGCATTCTTTTTTTAATAATACGAGTTGCTTCTATGAAATTAATGGCATATCGATTGTGTCCTTCAATACCCGTTGCTACCGCAAAAATATTCGGATCGAAAATAATATCTTGTGGTTTGACCCCCACTTTTTCCGTAAGGAGATTATAAGCACGCTGACAGATTTCTACTTTTCTTTCAATGGTTTCGGCTTGCCCTTCTTCGTCGAAAGCCATCACGATCATGGCGGCCCCGTACCTTTTGACTATTTTTGCTTTCGCCAAAAAATCTTCTTCTCCTTCTTTCAAAGAAATAGAATTAACAATTCCTTTGCCTTGCATACATTTCAAACCGGCCTCGATAACAGAAAACTTGGATGAGTCTAACATGATCGGTACCCGACAAATATCAGGTTCAGAGGCAACCAAATTCATAAAAGTGGTCATCTCTTTTTCTGAGTCCAACATCGCCTCATCCATGTTGATGTCAATAATCTGAGCCCCATTTTCGACTTGTTGTAAAGCGACAGAAAGCGCCTCCTCGTATTTTTTTTCTTTGATTAAACGAGCAAATTTTCTTGAACCCGTGACGTTCGTTCGCTCACCAATATTCACAAAATTACTTTCTTTAGTAATTATTAATGGCTCCAATCCACTCAACATCGTGTTAGTTCTAGGCTCAACAGGAACCCTAGGAGGCATTCCTTCGCAAGCCTCCACCATCAACCGAATATGATCGGGTGTCGTCCCACAACAACCTCCTACTATATTCACAAAACGATTATCCACAAAATCCCGAATGTGATCTTTCATCTCCTCCGGACTTTGGTCATATTCTCCAAACTCATTGGGTAATCCAGCATTCGGATAAGAACTCACATATCCTGCATGTAACTTCGATAAAGTTTCAATGTGTGGACGCATTTCCTTAGCTCCTAATGCACAATTTAATCCAATACTAAATACATCCATGTGGCTAATCGAAATCCAAAAGGCTTCTACGGTTTGTCCAGAAAGCGTCCGCCCACTAGCATCGGTAATCGTACCCGAAACCATTATCGGCCATTGCATTCCTTTCTCTTCAAACATCAAATCAATAGCAAATAAAGCGGCCTTTGCATTCAAAGTATCAAAAATAGTTTCGACCAAAAGCAAGTCTGCACCCCCTTCTACCAAGGCTCGGGCTTGTACGATATAGGCTTGCACTAATTCGTCAAAAGTCACGCCCCGTGCACCAGGGTCATTGACATCGGGCGAGATGGATGCCGTCTTATTCATCGGTCCGATGGCTCCTGCTACAAATCTTGGTTTTGCGGGATTTTTTTGGGTATATTCTTCAGCGGCTTTTTTGGCTATTTTGGCGGAAGCAAAATTTAACTCATAAGCTAAGGCTTCTGTTCCATAGTCCGCTTGCGCAATTTCAGTGGAACTAAACGTATTGGTTTCAATGATATCCGATCCTGCTTCCAAATATTCTTTATGAATGGCTTCAATAATATCTGGGCGTACAATTGAAAGTAAATCATTGTTGCCCATCAAGTCTTTGGGATGATCTACAAAACGGGCTCCACGAAAGTCTTCGTCATTTAATTTGTATCGTTGTATCATCGTACCCATAGCGCCATCAAGCACTAGGATTTTTTTTGCAGCTTGCGCCAAAAGAAGTGCGTAAGAAGGGGATTTTTTCATGAGTATATCTTTCTAGTTGTTTGACGATATGCAAAGATACTGATCATATTGCACAAAATTACAAAATGAATAACTACGGGTTGTTCGAAAAGGGCAAATTCATGCCTAACGGCAAATCCCTAGCTTACACACTTATTTGTATTTGGCTGTACACAATTGGCGTAATTTCCTATCTTTGCGAAAACAATTATCGTGTCCTACTCTCTATATGCAGAAGTCGTTCTCCCGTTGCCCTTGCCCAGAATTTTTTCCTATGCAGTGCCAGAGGAGTTTGTATCCAAATTACAATTTGGGGTGCGTGTAGAAGTTCCTTTCGGAAAAAACAAACGCTATTCCGCTTTAGTCGTAGATTTGAGTAGTGAAGCTCCAGAAGGGTATAAAGTGAAACCGATATACAACGTATTAGACGA
>JAJRQS010000193.1 GCA_024280135.1 Bacteroidota bacterium
TTCAATTTTGGCAAGGGCTTCTTTTTCTATTTTGGATATAGATATTCCTTTTTTTAGTGCAGCTTTCGCTAAACGAAGTGTAGCTGAAAGAACAAGTGCCTTAGCTTTCCAAGTTGGAGATAGCCGGGCATTTCGTGAGCTCAAAGCCAATCCATTTGAATCCCGAACGATAGGGCACATGACTAGCTTGGTTTTTATCTTTTCGGAAGAGATGACTTGGCGAATGATAGCTACTTGTTGGTAATCTTTCTGTCCCATAAAAAGGGCTGTAGGTTGCACGATATCCAAAAGCCTATGTACAACTAAAGCTACGCCATTAAAATGGCCAGGCCTAAATGCCCCTTCTAGCATAGAATCCAGCCCTTTGAGGTTATAGGTTCTTTTTTTATTAAACCCTTTCGGGTAAATTTCTGTACTGTCCGGCGTGTAAAGAATGTCATTACCAGCTTGCGCCAAAAGCTCAATATCTGCTTCTAGTGTCCTTGGGTATTTATCTAAATCTGCGGAGTCATTGAATTGGGTAGGGTTGACGTAAATTGAGGTAATGACCACATCGCATTCTTTTTTTGCGAAAGCGATCAAGGAAAGATGCCCTTTGTGGAGTGCACCCATAGTCGGCACAAAGCCAATTTTTTTGTTGTTTTCCGAAAGGGTATTCAAATATTCTTGAAGCGGATTGTTTTTTTTAAAGATTAGCATAGCGGCTATATTTTAAGACTGTAAGAAGTCACTACTCATAGAGTAGAAGGGCAAAAGTAGGCTTTTAAGCAAAAAAAACCTTATCTTTGCATCACTTTTACAAACTAAACATAGCTAATAGAGATGGAGAAGAAAAAGATATTATTCATATCGCAGGAGATGGAGCCATATACAACGGGAAACCTTATTTCTACTATTTCAAACAAATTACCACTACACCTTTACGATAATAATGCTGAATTAAGATTGCTTATGCCAAGATTTGGTGTAGTCAATGAACGTAGGCATAGATTGCATGAAGTCGTTAGGTTGTCTGGAATAAACATCATCATTGATGAAAGCGATCATCCGCTAATCATAAAAGTAGCTTCTTTGCCTAGTTCTAGGCTACAGGTTTACTTTTTAGATAATGAAGACTATTTCAAGCGTAAATTTGTTTTTGAAAATAAAGACGAAAAGCCTTTTGCCGACAATGGCGAACGTGGTGTATTCTTTGCGAAAGGCGCCTTGGAGATTGTTAAGAAATTTGGATGGGTACCCGATGTGATTCACTGTCATGGTTGGATGTCCGCTTTAGTGCCATTTTATTTGAAGACAGTTTATAAAGATGAACCTTTATTCAGAGATGCTAAGGTTGTCTTTTCTGCCTATGATAGCCCAGATTATGAAGCAAAATTTGCAAAAAATTATAAGGCAAAAGTAGCGATTGATGGCCTAAAAGAGGCTGATTTAGCCAAGTTTATGAATGGCGATACCTTTTCTTTAATAAAAGGAGGTTTGGAATATGCAGATGCATTTGTGAAATCTGGAACGTCATTCCCAAAAGAGTTCCTTGACCAAATAGAAAAGTCTAAGAAGCCAATGCTTGAATTTACAGATCCTGAAGGCGATTACAGTCAATTCGTTGATTTTTATGATAGCCTAGTGGAGGAAGTAGTATAGTTTTTATATCTTTACAATTCAGAAAACTCTTGAGCATTAGCTTTTAGCTGCTCAGGAGTTTTCTGCAATTTTATTTAGTAGGTCTTAACAGTATAATATACCTACTTTTCTGCCGTTTCCTAGCCAAACTCACCAAGCTAAGCGTTTGCTGCTTATCAGTTACAACTCTTTAAGACCCAAATTAAATGAAGAAAAATAATTTTAAAAGGATAAACCTTGTAGTAGTCCTTGCTATGTTTTTAGTGCCTTTTTTATTTGTTAACTGTACCAAGCCTACTACTTTAGGCGGAGACTTAGTTAATTCAGAAGAATCAGACTTTTTTACAACGGATACTTTTGGTCTAACAGTTAAAACAGTCCGCTCAAAGGACACGCTCCTTACTTTTCTCTATGGTACAAGTTCTGTTGGATTAGCTACTTATTATCTTGGAGACATGAATGACCCCATTTTTGGGAATAGTCGCTCAGAGATAATCGCTCAGTATGGTCCAAGTCCAGGAGATTATGCAGGAAATTTTAAATCCGCAACAGTAGATTCTGTGGTTTTGACATTGGTGTTTGATTCAGCCAAATTTTATGGCAATGAGGACATCATCCAGTCTATTGAAGTCTTAAGACTTCAAGAAGCCATGAGGATTGATACCAGTTACTATGCTAACAGAGATTTTGAGACTGAAATGATGCCAATCGGCTCTCTCGATAATTTTACCCCAAACTTGAACAAACGTTTATTGGTGGTTACTGCAGATAGTACGGTAAAAGACTCTAGCTTGGTCTATGTTCGGGTTCCTTTGGCCAATAGCTTAGGTGCAGAGATTTTGGCATTAGACTCAATCGTGTTTACTACAGCAGAAGGCTTTGCCGAAAAATTCAAAGGGATAAAAATTAAAGCAAAATCGCAAACAACAGCCATGATGGCAGTTAACTTGAAGTCGTATTTGTCTGAAATTGATATTTATTACCAAAATCCTGAAGAAGATTCTTTAGTTTTTAGAATTCACTCTTTTGGGGGGTATGCTGCCACGGAGTATTTAACAAAGAATTACACTGGTTCGACTGTAGAACCCTACTTTGATGAAGTAAATAGCGACCTGTTTTTTGTCCAATCTACAAATGGTTTAAATGTTGAAGTCTCCCTTCCAGATCTGTCTAGTCTAGGAGATGTGATTGTGAATAAAGCCGTGTTGGAATTCACTTTGGAAAACTTAATGAGTGATGACACTTTAGCTTTTAGGTCTATTGCTTCTTTTAGTTTAAAAGACACGAGTGGAAGTCGTATAGGAGGACTGTATGCGCAAGGAGGCCAGCTCCCTGTGACAGCCTCTTTAAAACGGGTAGAAAAAGACGGGGAAATTCGCCAAGTGATTCAATTAAACATTTCAAGTTTAATGCAAAAAATACAGCGAGGAGATGCTGAGAATAAGGTAGTCATACAGGCTACTAGACCTGCAGTAATGGGGAGGGTTGTACTGCAAGGCTTTGCTGGAGAAGAATCTGCACAACCTAAGTTGTATCTCAACTATACAGAAATAAAATAAGCCAAACGAAACCAAACCCAAATTACTATGTGTGGAATTGTAGCATATAACGGAACTAAAGAGGCGCTGCCTTTTTTAATTAAAGGACTAAAAAGGCTCGAGTACAGAGGCTATGATAGTGCAGGAGTTGCACTCCAAAATAAGAATGGACCTTTAAAAGTTTTTAAGAAACAAGGGAAAGTTGCTGAGTTAGAAAAATTGTTAGCCATTAGTGATGGGAAAGGAACTAAAGGTATTGCGCATACACGTTGGGCGACGCACGGTAAACCAAACGATGTCAATGCACACCCACATGCATCAGGAAATCACAATCTTTCTTTAGTTCATAATGGAATCATTGAAAATTATGCAGCGCTAAAATTGGCCCTTCAAAAACTAGGTCATCAATTTGAGTCCGATACAGATACCGAAGTATTGATCCACTTGATTGAAGAGGTTCAAACTAAAGATAACTTATCATTGATCGATGCTGTTAGAATAGCGTTGACGAAAGTTATTGGGGCATATGCTATTGTAGTAATGGATGTGAATGAGCCAGATATATTAGTCGCTGCTAGAAAATCTAGCCCATTGGTGATAGGTATCGGTACAAATGAATTTATTGTTGCATCGGATGCTACACCAATCATTGAATATACAAAGAAAGTAGTTTATTTGACTGACGATCAATTAGCAGTCATCACGAAAGATGACCTGCAATTGATTTCATATGAAAATAAAGAGATACCCTTGAGTGTCCAAGAACTCGACATGGAGTTAGAGCGGATAGAAAAAGGAGGGTTTGATCACTTTATGAAAAAAGAGATACACGAACAACCAGTCACCGTTCGTGATAGTATGTCTGGAAGAATTAATGCTTCAGAAGGGTGGGCGAGACTAGGTGGATTGGAAGATCATATCAACCGGATTATCAATGTTAACCGGATTACATTTTTGGGTTGTGGCACCTCTTGGCACAGTGCTTTGATTGGTGAATACTTGATTGAAGAGCTCGCTAGAGTTTCTGTCGAAGTTGAATATGCTTCAGAATTTCGTTACCGAAAACCAGTTATTGCAGAAGGAGATATCGTGATGGCTATTTCTCAGTCTGGTGAAACAGCGGATACTATGGCTGCCCTTAAAAGTGCTAAAGAAGCGGGTGCCTTCACCTATGGTATAGTGAATGTTGTCGGCTCATCTATTGCTAGATTGGCAGATGCAGGGTCGTATATTCATGCAGGACCGGAGATTGGAGTGGCTTCCACAAAAGCTTTTACAGGGCAAGTGTGTATTTTGTCAATTTTTGCACTTCAACTAGCACATAGAAAAGGAACTATCTCAGAGCCGCGTTTCCGTGAATTACTAGTTGCGCTTGAGCAAATACCAAGGAAAATTCAACAAATACTAGAGCTTGATGATAAAATAAGATTTATTGCGGGTGAGTTAAAAGATGCAACAAATGCTTTGTATTTGGGACGTGGTAAAAACTTTCCTGTTGCGTTAGAAGGAGCCTTAAAACTAAAAGAAATTTCTTATATTCATGCAGAGGGTTATCCAGCTGCCGAAATGAAACATGGCCCTATTGCATTGATAGATGAGAACATGCCTATTGTCTTAGTTGCCACAAACAAGGACGCTTATGAAAAAATTGTAAGTAACGTTCAAGAGGTTAAGGCGCGTGGTGGAAAAGTGATAGCTATCGTAAATGAAGGAGAAACAGCAATAACTGAAATAGCAGATTTTTCCATTCAAATACCAGAAACTGATGATATTTTCTCACCTTTGCTTTCTGTAATTCCATTGCAATTACTTTCTTATCATATTGCAGTGATGAGAGGTTGTGATGTGGATCAACCAAGAAATCTAGCAAAGTCCGTAACTGTTGAGTAAATCTTCTCGTTCCTAAACTAATAATCCTCATAGAGGCTTTAAAAATCAATTATGAATTATAAATCAGCAGAAGAACCCATCCTATACCCTGAATATGGACGTCATGTCCAAAATTTAGTTAAGTATGCCTTGACCATAGAGGATATGGACAAAAGACAGTCCATTATAGATGGAGTGATCGTCCTGATGGGACAAATTTTGCCTAATGCCCGAAACATTGAAGAGCAGCAGGATCGTTTCTGGAACCACATTTTTCAAATAGCTAATTATGAATTAGGTGTAAAAACGCCTGATACAGTAGAAATTATTAGAATAGAGGACAACCCAGCACCTCCCAAAATGTCATACCCGACGGGTTCTGCGAGTATGAGGCACTATGGCCTAAATGTACAAAGGCTTGTAGCAAAGGCTTTGAAGATGGAGGACAAAGAACTACAGACTGAATTTGTGAA
>JAJRQS010000194.1 GCA_024280135.1 Bacteroidota bacterium
AGAAGGAAAGAAATGGTAAGTATTTTGGCCATTGCAGTTATTTTGAGTAAAATTAAGAACTATATAGATACTAGGCACTACATTTTATATAAAGCGCTTGTAATTAAAGACGAATAACTATTTTTTAGGTAGGTTTTGGATTGTGATGATTGACCTTGGATAGATAAAAAAGAAATTTTCTTTTGTGTAAATGTTTATAAATGATTGATTTATAGATAATTAAGAAGGTATAGTTAACTTTTGTTTGACTTTTGCAAAGGTCATGGTTGAGATTCGGTTTTTGGGGATATATTTGGAGTAGCATATATCAAATGGTAATAGCGTATAGTCAAAGGGATAGCCTCATGCAACTAACTTTTTGTACCTTTGCTTTAGACTTAAACAGCAACAATGAGATTTTTTTTGATTGATAGGGTGACGGAAATAGTGCTCAATAAAACGATTGCAGGTAAAAAAGCATGGAGTTTAGACAATGAGATTTTTACAGACCATTTTCCTGGGCACCCGATTGTTCCAGGAGTATTATTGACGGAGTCTATGGCTCAGCTTTTTGGTCTTTTAGTTGAGCGATCCTATTATAAAAATTGGGGAGAAGCATTAAAAGTATTTCCACTATTAAGTATCATCCAAAAAGCAAAATTTCGCTCTCCAGTAGAGCCAGGAGATCAGACCATTCTTAAAGCAAAATTAATTTCGCTTGACAAAAGGAGGGCTGTCGGTAAGATTGATTTGTTTGTCGATGGAGATCTAAAGGCAGAAGCAACGTTGTCTTTTAGTATTGCAACCATAGATGAGATTGGGCCGAGTCGCTTCTTAGAAAGACGAGAAGAATTTATTCAAATTGTGTTTAAAGGGATTGTCTAGATGTCTGTGTATATACGATCATATCATTATCAGCTTCCAGATTCCTTTGAGGATAAATGCATTTCTGAAAAGGAGGGTGTTATTGGAAAATTTGGAAGGCTATCAACCGATACGAGTCATCCATTTTATCCTAGAAGGAGCGATGCTAAGATTATGCGTAAGGATGTGATCGCTTCGATTATTGTCATAAATGAAATGCTAGAAAAATTTAATTTCTCTAAAGATGTGCTAGCGGAAATGGGACTTTTCGTGGCTAACGGTTCGTTTTTTGAAGAAGGAAATAAGAATATGCAAAGAGCCATTAAAGCATTGAGAAATATTACAGGAGTAAGGGATAAGACTGTTCAATTGAAACAGGTTTATAAAAGTGTTTCTCCTTTGACAGCATTGGAGACACTAACCAATTCGACAATGAGTTTTATCTCGCAGTACTCAGGGATTAAAGGAAATAATTCTACATTTGGAACTACCTCTTATGGCGGTTTTGCGGCTTTGGAAGCGGGTATTCAAAATATTATTTTACGTCAATCGAAGTTTTCAATGGTTGGTGGTGCGAATGGATCTGGAATTTATTCGGCATTAAATTATTTACGTTTTTACAAAGAAGTAGATGATTGGGTGGAGAGTGAAGTCTCTTCTTTCTTGCTTTTGCAAAAAGACAAAGAGAAAGCGATTGCTAGGATTTCGGATTACAAGACAGCAGCGATAGTTCCCTCTTTACTTGAAAGAATAAAAAATAACAGCTGGGCAAGTTTCTTAAAAGGAACCCAGCCCGAAATAGTGGTTCACTCGGGTGGATTTACAAAGAAAGAAATTAATAATAATATAGAAGTATTGGATGGTCTAGGGGTGAGGAGTTATTCGTGGAATCCTGAATATGGTAATTTTGGAGCAGCCTCATTAATGATGAATTTAGCGAAAGCCACTCAGTTTATCGAAGAAGGCTGTGGGGTGGCTGCTGTTTTGGATAGAGATCCATACGGCCGAGAAGTATATGTTCAATTGACGAAGGTGTGATGAAAGAAGAAAAAGTATATATAATTGATTATGAACTAATAAGTCCGATTGCATTTGGAAAGCGGAACCTTTTTGGAGGGTTGAATAGTAATGTGACAGGGGAGCGTAGATTGACTTCTTTTGATACAAGTGGAATGCCTTTTAAGGTGGGAGCTGAAGTTGGTCAGGACTTGAAGTTCTTATACGAAGAAGAGAACGAACGTATTCAAAAGGCTTGCAGATATGATCGTAAGTTTGAATTAATGGTAGCTTGCTATAAATTAGCTGAAGAGCGTTTTGGGCGCATTGTAGCGAATTTGAAACCGGAAGAAGGGGGTGTTTTTTAGGCGTTGGGGCGGATGTGACAAGGTTCGGTTTGTTTGAGAAAGAGTTGATTGACTTAATGGAAACAAGCGATGCTGATTTGAAAGATTTGATTGTTCAGCAAAATAGACAAGAAGGATTATTAAATACTATTTGGAATCCCTATGATATTCATGCCATTTATATTGCAGAAAAAATGGGACTTGGGGCGGTTCAAAAAACAATTTTAACGGCATGTACTTCTTCTACCCAAGCCATCGCTTTTGGATTTGATGCGATTCGGAGTAAGACGGTAGAGATTGCCGTTTGTGGAGGAACGGATTCTATTATTAATACCATTGCAATGGCATCTTTTGGAAAACTGGGAGTCATTCCGGAGTCTGATCAGTCAGAAAATAGTACCTGCAAACCTTTTGATAAAAACAGGAATGGAACCATGGCAGGGGAAGCAGCGGGGTTGGTTATATTAGCTTCGGCCTCTTTTGTCGAAAGAAATAACTTGGCTCCAATAGCAGAACTAGTGGGATATGGCAATACGCTAGATGGATACAAAATAACAGCGCCAGATCCTTCGGGTACGGAAATGAAAAATGCAATGATGTCAGCATTAGCGTGTGCAAAGTTGCAACCGAGTCAAATTGATTATATTCAGGCTCATGGAACAGCCACCCGACATAATGATGCTATTGAGTTGGCGGCTATTAAGTCTGTTTTTAAAGAAGCAATAGCCAACATAGAAGTCTCTTCTACAAAAAATAGACATGGACATGCAATAGCTGCAGCAGGCATTCAAGAGTTTAATGTGTTGTTAAATTGCTTTGAGCATAATTTCATTCCAGGTAATATTAGTCTTAATAATCCTTTGGACGAAGAGGTGGGATTATTAAAAAAGAATTTATCCAAAGAGTTGAATTATGCCATTACAAATAATTTTGCTTTTGGAGGTGTAAACACTACTTTGGTCTTAAAAAATTTAAAAAATGAATCTAGAACTGGAGAATAAAATCGTTGTACTGACAGGTGGAACAGGAGGGGTAGGGCGTTCTATTGCTTTGGCTTTTTTGCAAGAAAAATCGAAAGTGATTGTCTTGCACAGGAATGAGGAGAAATATGCTTTGTTGCAAAAATGGCTGGAACCGAAAGTAGGAATTGACCACTTAGTAGGAATTAAAACTTCTATTCTAGAGCCGAGGACTATTGAGGAAACGATGAAAACTATTTATCAGCAACAGGGTCGAATAGATGTTTTGGTGAATTGTGCAGGGTATGCCAAAGAGGCTCCTTTGTTGATGTTGGAGGATGATAGTATTGATAAGATGTTTGACGTGAATTTAAAAAGTCCGTTGTATTTGTCTAGGAGCGTATTGCGTTATATGATGAAGCAAAGAGAAGGAAGTATTATTAATATTTCTTCTGTTTCGACAAGAAGAGGGGGGAGGGGTATTGCTGTTTATGCGGCCGCAAAAGCGGGTCTAGAAAGGTTTACAAAAGTCTTGGCGCAAGAGGTGGGAAGAAAGAATATTCGAGTTAATGCCATTTGTCCAGGAGTGATTGATACAGAGATGAGCCTTCCCTTGCGCGATAGGATGGGGGAGGATATTTTAAAGAATACAGCTTTAGAAAAATATGGAAATCCTTCTGATGTAGCGAAGGCAGTCCTCTTTTTGGCTTCAGAAAAAATGGCCTCGTTTATTACGGGGCATGTGTTAAATGTGGATGGAGGTTTTTCTCTTTAATAACAAAATCATAAAAATGAATTTCGATAATATTTTTGAAAAAGTAAAATTGGTAATTGAAGAATCTTGTGGGATTGAATCTGAAAGCATTCAGTTGAATAACACCTTGTTCGCTGACTTGGAAATCGACTCTATCGACATGGTTGATATTTTATTTGAATTAGAATCTGAATATGGGATTGAGTTGAAGATCAGTGATTTGGAAAAAAGATCTAAAGAGGAGTTAGATGGAAAACCATATGAAATAGAAGGTG
The DNA here is from genome assembly GCA_024280135.1 of Bacteroidota bacterium. Classification (GTDB taxonomy): domain Bacteria; phylum Bacteroidota; class Bacteroidia; order Chitinophagales; family Saprospiraceae; genus HyVt-613. Next base: position 4,175 of record JAJRQS010000194.1, read on the forward strand.
TTTTGACGAAAGCGGGTTTAGAGACGCTAAAGGCTAATATGACAGAAGTAGATCCAGTTTTGTTTGTAGAAGGGTTGACGGTACATCAATTGATGAATTTGTTTACAGTACATTCTCTTTGTAAGTTGGTTGAGCATCAGTTAGAAACCAAAGTAGGATAAATGATTGTTTTTCGAATCATATCAGGTGCATGTTTATTCCAGTTTGGAGAAGCGATAGGGCAAGTTCCTATTTTGTATAAACCCCTAGGTGAAATACAACGTGAAATTGTAGAGTCATTTGGTTGGACAATACGGGATGTGGCTAGTGTTGATGAGATCGAAGAAGAAACTTTCATATCTTTTTCTGAGGATCTATTTTTTACTAAATCTTTTTTTGCGCAAGCGATCGAAGCGATTAAAAATACAAAAACGAGCCTTTCTTTTGGTTTGGAAGATAATGAATTTAATAGACGGTTCATTTTGCCTGCAAAGAAAGACACCAGCGATTTTACTTTTGATTTTAAGTATTTTAAAAAAGGAACAAAAGTAGAACATAAATTATTGTCGCAAGAACTGTACGAATATGCAGCGAGTATTCCAGCGCAAGTGGTGAAAGGAGGGAAATACTCCATGTTTCAATGTGATTGCTTTGCAGCACATATTCTTTCGCCTTTTCATTTGTTGCAAGTGAATATGGCTATGAATTTGAATAGAACTATCTCTTTGCAGAAAGGAAGCCTTGCAAAGAGATTTAAAAATAGAAAAGGACGGCTGGGCTCCTTTCTTTTTTATCGCAGATTGAAAAGTATGAATAAGATTGGTAAAAATTGTTTTATTCATCCTTCGGCTATTATTGAAGGTTCTATTATTGGAGACAATGTTAAGATAGGGGCAGGAGCAATTATTCGTGTTTCGATGATAGGGGAGGGTAGTACAATTAGTGATAACGTTGTAGTGGCTAATTCCGTTTTAGGAGCAAAGACATTCATTGCTAATTCTAATTTTATTGAGTTATGCCAATCCTATGAATCTGTTTTTCTGATTCATGGCCCATACCAGTTTTCAATATTTGGGGAATCTAGTGCTTGTTTTGCCGTAATTAATTGTGACTTTAGATTGGATCAACAAACGATCAAAATTCCATCTTCAATCGGAATTATTGATTCTGGTCAACCGCTTTTAGGTATTGCATATGGACATAGATCTAAAGTAGGAGGTGGTAGTATTATTGCAGCCGGTAGGATTGTACCGAATGACAGACATATTTATCCACCTGATTCTATTCACTTAAAATTTGAACAATGAAAATAATAGTCTTGGGTGCTTATGGATATACAGGTCAGTTGGTCTGTGAAGAATTAATGATTGCTGGGGTGGATTTTGTAGGCGTAGGTAGAAATGAATTTAAGCTGATAAGTCTTGCAGACAAATTGCCTCTGGCGCTGCAATATGAAAAGTTTGATATTCAAGACCCTAAACAGGTTGCGAATGTTATTGCAAGATTTGATGTTTTTATTAACTGTATCGGGCCTTTCGCGGAAACGGCCATGAATATATTAGAACAATTGGTCAAAAAGGAGCAGAAATATTATTTAGATTTGACAGGTGAATCTTTCTTTGTGCAAAACTCTTATGATAAATTTCATCAGCTTGCGCAAAAAAATAGAACAACTATTCTACATAGTTGCGCCTTTGAATCTGTATTGACAGATTTAATGGGAAGCATTTTGCTAGAAAACATATCGGATGTTCATTCTATCAAATCCTATTATTATTTGGGTAAATCAAAACCGTCTCCTGGTACAAAGTTAACGATGAAGTTATCAAAGTATAATGATTTAGTTTTGATTCAAGCGGGTAAAGAAACGCCAATTCAGGATATTGAACCTGTTGAAATGAGTTGGGATGAGTTGGGTTCTTTTTCTGCGATTCCATATCCTCTACCCGAGATTTGTTGTTTTAATTGGGAAACGAAAGCGAAGGATATAGGTTCTTTTTTATTGGTGGAGCAGGGGAGTGCTGGTTTTATGAAATTCAATCCACCTTCGAACACAAAGGAAGAAGTTATCAGTAAGTTTAAAAAGCGTAAGGTTCAAGGGCCATCCGTTAGTCAAAGGGAACAACAGCAGTTTTTTATTGTGGTGGAAGTAAAAGGAGATTCGGAGTCTTGTATGCAGTTAGAAGGAATGGATATGTATCGCCTTACGGCAAAAATAGTCCGTTACTTTGTACAGTCTATTTTGAAGGGAGGGCAAGAAAGGTATGGGGTGTTGTCGCCTAGTCAGTTTTTGAAAGAACAAAATCTATTTTTTGAAACATTAAATTTGAAGCCCAAATCTTGTTAAAGATGAGTATCGGATATAAATTAAATCTGCTGGTGTATCCTATTCTGCAAATCTTCTTTTTTGCAGGAGCGCTTTACTTTGTGTCAACGCATTGGGGAATAGCATTTTTATTTGTTTTGATGGCCGCGATATTGATGAGCTTTTCTCTCCATATTACCTATCACCATCATGTGCATCACCGACCAAAGTATTTGGTTTTGAATAGGCTGATTGATTTTATGATTACCATTAACTTGGGCTTACCCTTTCACTTTTAT
>JAJRQS010000195.1 GCA_024280135.1 Bacteroidota bacterium
AGGTACAGGGGAAGGGATTATTGAAGAAGGCTTTTGGTTTACATGCACCACCATTGGAACTTCAGGAGCTGGGTGTATTGTCATATACTGCTTTACAGCGAAAAACACACCAAAAGCGATAATAGCAAAAGAGCCCATGACAATTTGCATGTTCGTTTTGTTCGATTTCTCTTTTTTCTTAACCACTATTGCCTCCTGAACTACTTTTTGTGGGGCACGCTCTCCTATGATTCCAGAATACGCCACATCAGGCAAACCATAATTTCCACGGGTATGATTAACTGTTGTTGGTAAAAATGAAATAGTCTCTTCGTGATCTAAGAATAATTTCCCGATACCATCCAAATATACAATCTCTTTTTGCTCTAACTTGGCTTTCATGTCCCGCACAAAAGCTGTAATTTCAGCAGCAGCTTGCTCCTCTGAATAGCCAAAATGGCTAACTAAGGCTAGCTTAAGTTCCTGATTATCAGACTGTATGGACGTATTAAAGGACGCTTCACCAGTAGGAGGATGTATCTTACCACTAACAGGATCTATAACCGCAGAAATCTGTATGATCTCAAACGAACCAAAGCTTGGAATAGTAATATATTCCTGCTCATACAAGAGATGATTTAAGCTTTTTATGATGTCCGTATTCATTGTGTTAGTTCTTCGTGGAACAAAGATAAGACCGTTTTTTAAAAATGTCAACAAAATCTACCCTTTTTTTGGTATAAAAGGAAAATTTAATATGACACACACCTTGATTATCATGAATTTACAAATTGGCAAATTACTTGATACTCATTCTACCTAGTCACAAAAAGCGTACCATCGCACTTTTTTTATGACTTTTCGTTTTCTTTAAGCAATAGCCTCTATACCGGGTAAAGGTTTTCCTTCTAGAAACTTCAACATGGCTCCCCCACCTGTACTTACGTAACTGACATCATTCGCAAAACCCAGTTGATTGATGGCTGCTACCGAATCTCCTCCACCTATCAAAGAGAAAGCACCTTTTTTTGTTGCTGCCACCACTGCACGAGCGATTGCATGTGTACCACCTGCAAAGGGTTGCATTTCAAAAACACCCATTGGACCATTCCATAATATCGTTTTAGAAGCGGCTATCACTTGTGAAAACTGCATGGCTGCATCAGGACCAATGTCCAATCCCATCCATCCCTCTGGGATATCCATACTATTCGCAATCAGCGTAGTGGCAGATTCTGAAAATTCATCAGCCACTATAGAATCAACAGGTAAATGAATCATTACACCTTTCGTAGCTGCCTTTTTGACCAGTTCATTAGCTAACTCCAAGCGGTCTTTCTCTACTAAAGAATTGCCTATTTCGCCTCCTTGGGCTAGAAAGAAAGTATAAGCCATGCCACCTCCAACAATAATATTATCAGCTACATCTAGTAATTTTTCCAACAAAAGCATCTTGTCCGATACTTTCGCTCCCCCAACAATAGCCGTTACAGGAGTCGCAGGATCATTCAAAAGCTTATTCGCATTTTCAATTTCCTTCTCCATCAACAGACCGAATGAACGATTTTCTTTTGAAAAGAATTCCGCTATGATAGCTGTAGAAGCATGAGCTCTATGCGCCGTTCCAAAAGCATCATTCACATAGACTTCTCCTAATAAAGCCATTTTTTGCGCAAGCTCCTTATCGCCTTTTGTCTCCCCTTCTTCAAAACGAGTATTTTCGACAACTAAGATTTCTCCAAACTTCAAAGCCTTTGCTTTTTTCTGTGCCTCTTCTCCTACAGTATCGCCAGCAAATTGAACATTCTCCACAAGGAGTTCACTCAATTTGGGCACGATATGTTTCAAAGTAAAACGCTTCTTATCAATAGAACCATCTTCCTTACGCTTCTTCAAGGGTCTCCCCAAGTGCGAAAGTATAATGACTGCATTGCCCCCATCCAGCAACCGCTGAATGGTCGGCAATGCACCCTTAATACGAGTATCATCCGTTACCTGAAAGTCTTCATCTAGTGGTACATTAAAGTCCACTCGAAGAACAACTTTTTTATTTTTAAAGTCTAAGGACATTTGCTATACTTTTACAAGTCCAACTAACTGAGCCAATCTAGCAGAGTACCCCGCCTCGTTGTCATACCAGCTAACTATTTTTAATTCTTTTCCTTTTAATACTAAGAAAGGCGCATCAAAAATAGAAGAATATTGGCTACCGATGATATCACTACTCACGATAGGATCTTCATTGTATTGAAGAATACCTTTCATTGTTGTTTTAGAAGCTTTTTTGAAAGCTTTTAGTATTTCTGCTTCCGTTGTTTTCTTTTTAATGGTACAGTTCAGTTCAATTACAGAACCCGTAATCGTTGGAACTCTGTATGCCATGGCTGTCATCTTTCCTTTTACTTCAGGGATAACCAAACCCGTTGCACCAGCAGCACCTGTAGTTGTAGGAATTATATTCTGAGCAGCTGCTCTAGCTCTACGCAAGTCACCATGGGGGGCATCTTGTAGACGTTGGTCAGCAGTATAGGAGTGAATGGTTACAAATGAACCTTTACTATACCCAAAATTATCCACAATCACTTTTGTGACAGGAGCCAAACAGTTTGTCGTACAAGAAGCGTTAGAAATAATCTTGTCCGATTTCTTGATTGTTTTTTCGTTTACACCGATGACGACAGTCTTTACGCCAGGTCCTTTTGCAGGAGCTGAAAGCAATACTTTCTTAGCACCCGCTTTCAAGTGTAACCCTGCTGTTTCTTTGGTACGGAAAAATCCAGTGCATTCTACAACGATATCTATTTTTAATTCTTTCCAAGGCAAGTCTGCTGGATTCCTTTCGGAAAAAGATAAAATTTTAGAAGTTCCTACTTTAAAACCACCTTTCACTAAAGTAACTTTCTTATCAAAATTACCTTGAGCTGTATCGTACTTTAGTAAGTGGATAGTTGTTTTTAAATCAGCCAAATCATTGACTGCTACTACTTGGATTCCTTTCATTTTAGAAAGCGCACGATACCAGTGTCTTCCTATTCTTCCAAAACCGTTAATTGCTACACGTTTAGTTGCCATGTTATGTTGTTTTATGGATTACTGCTAGCTTACGCAAAAACCCAATTTGTGGTGGCCAAAAGCCTTAAATAAAATCGTCGGCAAATATAACGAGGTTTTAGAGAAATAGATATGATTTAGGCTAGTTTGTTTACAATTAGATAATCTATCGTAAATTTCAGAAGAAGTAAGGAGGGTGATGGATGGAAGAATCGATCCAACCTCATCAATAAGACCGCTCCAAAATCAATTGAAGCGGTCTCTATTATTTGCTTATACCAGCAGTCAGCTTATTGCTTGACAAAACGTAAGGTCTCCACATTTTGGCCATTTGATACGCTTGCAATATATTGTCCAGAGGCAAAATTCGTTGCATTAATTTCAAGAGTGCTCACGCCTACATTTACAGAGGATTCAAATACTTTTTGACCCATCAAATTAAAAATCAGTAT
>JAJRQS010000196.1 GCA_024280135.1 Bacteroidota bacterium
TTCAAATTGGAGAAACTGTCTTTGTTGTATCGGAGGCATTTTCTGATTTGGGCAGTGAGAGCAAGGATGGGCAGTTAATATCCGCTTTTGATTTGGGTTTTATCGAAGTTGATGCGTTTCCATTTACGCAAGGACAAATCATCAATCCTGATGCAGAGCAGGCAGGCTTTATGAAAAAAGTACATAGCGTTTCATCCAATACTTCGCATGGTCACGACACATCTATCACACGAATCCTGAACCAATATAATCCTGATATTGAGAGCATGGAGGGCGCTGCCTTTTTCTATGTCTGTAGGATGATGAATGTCCCTTTTCTGGAAATTCGTTCCATTTCAAATTACGTAGAGCCAAGAGATAAATCCAATTGGAATATTCCGCTTGCCATTGATAATCTAAATGAAGTATTGATTGGCATCATAGAAGTCCTGATGGCTCAAAAATAAATATAGTAAGGAAAAACTACTTATATTTGCAAAAATAAAAAAGATGAAATACACTATACTATTACTACTGAGTATCCTCCTTGTAGGTATCCATTCTGGATGTAAAGACAAAGAAATATCAGCAGAGGAGCAAGCAAAAATCGATGATGACATAATCAAAAACTATGCGAGTGAAAATAACCTCACGCTACAATCTGGCCCTGAAGGCCTGTACTACATCGTAGAAAAAGCTGGGACGGGCACCGCGCATCCGACAGAAGCGTCGGTCACAAAGGTTCACTACAAAGGGACTTTATTGGAAGGAGGTTCTGTATTTGACAGCTCCTATGGTAAAGCACCCTTTAAATTTAAATTAAGCCAGGTCATACGGGGTTGGCAATTGGGGATTCCCTTAATGACCAAAGGAGAAAAAACCAAGTTTTTTATTCCTTCTGGATTGGCCTATGGCAAGCGAGGTAGTGGCAGCATCCCGCCAAATGCCGTACTTATTTTTGATATTGAATTGATAAATTTTTAATTCAACTATTAGACTGGGCTCTTATAGATTCATTTCTCAACCTTCATCACTTTTAGTATTATTAGCAGAGCAGAGAAATACTGCTTTATTCAGGTTGCCCTCAAAACACAAAAAAAGCCCTATCTGATGTTATCAGACAGGGCTTGCAATCCTATGTAATTCGACTAGTGTTTATTAATATCTATTGGTAAACATACCTGTGTCGGGCACGTCACCACAATCATATAGTCTTCGACTTCACCATCAGACATTGTGCCTAGAGGAGTCATGTCATTGGTGGTACTAATTCTCAGTCTAAAACCAATTGGCTGATCCGTGACCGCATCACTTGGGATCAAGATCGATAAGTAACTCGGAAATATAACTGCATCAGAATAATCTACAACCATCTCGGATGGCTCAAAATTTCCATTACCGTTCCAATCGATCCAGCCTTCTAAATGCCCAGTTGAACCAGTCGTATTAGTGGTAGATACGGGAAAGTTTAGTGTTGTGCCTGGGTAAGCATGTAGGTTATTAGACCCATTTATACCATCGTCTGCATCTCCGTTCGCTCCTACATCTTGCAAGCCATCTGCTTCACCTGTGACAGCAACACCCAGCCAAATATTACTCCCAAGTGTGTGGCTAGGGCCATTATTGGCATTTAGGGTTTGGTAATCACCTGCTCCCGTTCCTGCTGTTATATCTGGCAAATCTCCCCAATCAATTTGCGGAAGCAACTTAAAGCCAAAGTCAAAACTGTGATTACTTGTACCGACACTCGGGATGCCATTAGGCGTAATACTTACTTCAGCATTATTACCTGCAAGGGTCGCATCAGAGTCATTCAAGTCAGAATTCGCTCCTTGCCCACTATCATTTTGCGAAAGCTGCAACCCAGACAAAGCACCTTGCTGGCTTCCACCAATAGCATTCAAAATGACCAATTTATAATTCTTTTGGTGTGTTAAATTCGTAATATTAAAAATACTATTCGCAGTATTGGTACCTGCACCACTTGAGAAAATATAGTGCCCATTCGCATCTGTTGTTGCGGTGGCAAGTACGACATCATTATCATCTAACAATTGTACTTCAACTCCAGCAATACCCACTTCAGAGGGATCTTGCACACCATTTTCATTAGCATCATTCCAGACTAGATTTCCTACTTCAACTGGAGCTGGCTCTGTCAATAATTCGACATCACCCATACCTACTCCCTTACCATTGTATGCAGGTGAGGAGGAGTAAACATTGGAATACCAGTTTTCAACCTTACCATTTAATGTACTCATCGTAGTGACCCCTTGAGTGGACCAATACGTTGTACCTGTTTCTCCTTCTGGGTGAGGATCAACTAACTGAATAAGTAGTTGATTTGAACCTTGTAACATAGCCAATGCCCCACCTGCACCATCTGCAAACGTATCACCAGCTTTATCATTAAAAAACTCGCCAGTTGGATAATTAGTCGGACAACTACCTGTTCCTTCTAATTCATAAGCACCTGCATTGTTACAAACCTTAAACAATTCACCTGCGACTTGTGCTTTTTCGGTAGTCGTTGTATTGCCAGAGACTGGTGAATGTTGTTTATAACCTGCTTGAATTCCCCACCTATCTGTAAAAGACAAGTACATATTATTCAATTCATCAAATTCAATATCTGATAATATAGGTTGTGGATATTTTTTCCAGTTACCTCCAGTGGACAAATCCACATCTGACCATGCTTCCCAATCAATTCCATTCTTGTTGTAGTCAAGTGGAATAGCAATCACATCCGTAAATCCAGCTGCTGGATTTGCCAAATCAAAAGATAAAACATAAGCATGCATATCAGCTGTCGTCTGAGATGTTAATCCATCGCAAACACATCCCAAATACCCTTTTCCTTCATGCACTTTCAAAGCCCATGGTCTAAGATTCCCACCTGTACAAGTCGGCACATTGGGTAATGTTTCTATTAAATATTGCTTAGCCGTTCCTGCCAAACTATTCATGTCGCCACTAGCATCCATTTCTACTATCCCTTTTTGATAAAGATTAACCGTCCACACTTTATCCGTACTTGCGTCAAAACTAATGCCCCCATAACTCATTTTTCCTGATTTAGCGAAAGCATCTATATCTACACTCGGTGCCAGCGGGTCATTGGGTAAGGTATAGTCAGCCAATACGCCTGTATTACCAGGGTCATTCTCACAACCTCCTCCTCTACATATGGTTCCAAAATCAAAGGCAGTCCCGCCATTTTGTGGAGTGACACCTTGCAAATCTACAGTACCTATCACACTACCAGCTGCACCACTATAATCCACTAGAAAAATATCTCCAGGGCCTTTTCCTGCTGCAAAACCGACATGTCGCCACAATACACTCGTTAAAAACATTCTTTCTTTGGAGGCTTGATAGGCTTTACCCCATACGGCTCCTATCTCCCCCACAGTTGCATCCGTTGTCGGAACGGGCCCTGTTCCTTGAATACCATCGAATGTCTGAAAATTACTATTCAGTCCTGTCATTGTATAGTTTACTGTCTCTAAACTAGAAGTCATATTACCAATAGTTGACCCAGAAACTCTGACATGAGTTACATAGTCAGGAGCAGCAGAATGAACATAAGTATTGGGATCAAATACGGCTAAATTGACAGCACAATCATTTGCTTGTACGGCCCGAACAGAAGCATTCATCCCATTCCCAAAAGGACTTTCCTTTAGCCATGATTCTGGCCAGGAAAACTCTACCCTTACAGGAAAAACAGGACTGGATATAACCCAGTCGCCATTGACATCAGTAGTCGTCGTTTGCACAGTATTATTGTTATCTACAACCGTTACGGTAATGCCTTGCCGGCCTATTTCATTGGCATCTTTAACACCATAGGTGTTTAATACCGTTCCATTAACTGGAATATCGATAAAAACATTCCCGCCTATGTCAGCACCAGTACACTGAGCATAAGCAGCGACCGAGGCAAGAAGTAAAATAGAAAAAAGAAGCATTTTTTTCATCAGAAAA
>JAJRQS010000197.1 GCA_024280135.1 Bacteroidota bacterium
GCCTTTCACCCAAAAAAATTGCCTACAAATATGGTTTTTGGTTGCCCCTTTTAGGTTTGATGAGCTTAGTTTTGGCGATGGCAAGACCTCAAAAAATATTACATCATCAAGAGTACAAAGGCGAAGGTATCGAGATAATGCTTGTGTTAGACGTCAGCCCGAGTATGTTGGCATTGGACTTTGATCCCAATCGGTTAGAAGTAGCAAAAGAACTAGCAGCTGAATTCGTGGAGAAACGAAAAGGAGACAAAATTGGATTAACGCTTTTTTCGGGAGAGGCATATACGAAGTGTCCTTTGACCATGGATTATGGAACCTTAACGAAACTGATTCAAGAAGTAACGCCCGAAGGATTAGAGTATGGGACTGCGATAGGTATGGGCATGGCTACGGCTATCAATCAGTTAAAAGAAGGAAAAGCGAAAAGTAAAATAATGGTTTTGCTGACAGATGGTTTTAATAATGTAAAAACGATGGATCCTTTGGAAGCTACGGAGTTTGCCAAGACGCTCGGGATCAAAGTATATACCATTGGAATGGGAACAAAAGGCATCGTCAAAATGCCCACTTCCATGTTTAATGGAAAATTATTATTCGCACCCGCTAAATCCGATTTTGATGAAAAACTTTTAAAGCAAATAGCCAAAGAAACAGGTGGTATCTACCAACAAGCCAATTCAAAGGAAAAACTAAAAGCCATTTATAAAAAAATCAACCAACTGGAACGCTCCAAAATTGATGTCATTACGCATCATCAAAAGATTGAATACTTCAGACCTTTTTTACTTGTCGGGATGGCTTTGTTTTGTTTGTATTGGTTGATGTTATTTCTTTGGGTACGTCCGTTGCCTTGAAAAATCAACTCTGCCCATTGTTTAGGGCAGAGTTGATGGTTTTAGAACGCCTTCTTAAGCAACAGGAGCAGCCGCCTCCTTTTTAGAGCCAGTGAGCATAAACTCATTGACTACTATTTCTGCAATGGTGCGCTTGACCCCTTCCTTGTCTTCAAAGATGTTATACTTCAATTTGCCTTGGATAGCAACTTGGTTGCCTTTTTTGAGTTGGGTAGCCATGCGTTCTGCGGATTTGCCCCAAGCAACGATACGGTGCCATTGTGTCTCAGTTATCCATTCGTTGTCTTTTTTGTAGGATTCGTTAGTCGCTAGCGTGACACGAGCAACATGATTGCCATTGTCAAATTTTTTCAATTCAACATCTTGGCCTAAATTTCCGATCAATAAAACGTGGTTGCGTAAGTTATTCATAATAAAATGTTTTGCGGAAGCTACCCATTGTATTAAAGGCAACCCCCAATTAAAAGATGTGATCCGATTTCCGAATCAACTGACGATGCAAAGATGAGGGCGGCGTCAAGTTTTATTCGTTTAATAAACGTTTACTTACGTTTGTAAACGTTTACAAACGTTTATAAACGGATATATGATTGACTATCAATGAATTATAAGTGAAGCCTTTTTTTTGGGTGTTGAGTGAAAAAGATATAATTTCAGCAGTCGGAGTCATTTTACGTAAGTAAAAAGTAAAAAAATATTGTGACATATTATTCTAGTAATTGATTTTGTATTATGTTTAGGGAGAATTTAGAAAGTTACACCAAAAAATCAAAAGCTATGAACCAATCTTTGAGTATTACAGGATACATCACTAAAGAGGAAAAGGTAAGCGGATTGAAAGGACATCGAATGCGCAACACTTTTGTCTTAGATGTAAATCACCCATTTCCGGGATATTTTGGGCAAGATATGTTTGAGCAATCGGTGGCGGGTTCTATTATCTTTTTGACAAAAAAACAACATTCTTGGGAACAAATTCTAAGGGCTAAGAAAAGGATAAATGCATACTTAGATATCGATGTGGATATTACGAAAGTGAAAGTTACCATGTGGAACAAAAATTTTCATGGTATTCGTGCGAATAACTTTCAAGGCTTAGAGTATGTAGAAACCTATCAAAAAGCATTGGTTGAAGAAGGCTTTGCAATGGCACGTAGTCGCTCCATGAATGAGGAGGAAGAAGCCCTCATTAATCTAAAAAAGTTTTTCTTTTTGGACAAAGTCGCGGATGGTGTATTTCGTGATGTTATCAAAAAGGATATGAGTTACGTCCTTTTGGACAAATATGTCAATTGGGAAGTTTTCCGACAGGTAACAACATCCGTCAAACAAAACATTTCGGATTCTAGTTTTGATGTTGCCAAAGGGGCTTTTTATTTGGATAATAGTATCGTTGATATGATACGGATATTCAAGCCAGGCATTTCGCTGGAGCTCCTTACGGAAATCAATGAGATGTACAAAAAGTATATTGCTAAGTACGGATAATGCCTATTTCGCCTATTAAGTCGGCCCATTTATCTATAAACTAAGCATCAAAATGCTGTTTTTACTATCTTGTGGTCAAACAAAAAACGAAAAAAATGGAAAATGGAAAAATTTCAAGACTACTAGAAGATGGTTATGACTTTAAATTTGGGGATTATATTTCAAAGGCGTGGAAGTTATTGACCGCAAATGCGGGTACTTTTATTGTGTTTGTACTAATTACAGGGGTTGTCTCAATTGTCGCGCAGATAATACCCATCATTGGCCCTTTGGCTTCTTCGATAGTTTTAACGCCTGCACTTTCGGCAGGATATTGGTATCTAGCAAGGGAAGCAGATCAAGAAGGTCATACAGAGTTAGGGACAGGCTTTCGAGGTTTTAGTGAGCTTGGTAGAATAATACCCGTTGTGCTGTTAAAGACGGTTGTGCTGTTAGTTGCTGCTATTCCTTTTATAGCTGTGGTAGGTGCAGCAGGTATCTACTCCTGGTACCAAGATGCTCAAATTAACCCTACAATGGCATATCAAAGTTTTCCAGTCATTGGGTTGATTGGTTTTTTATTACTATTAATACCTTTTTACTTTATGGTATCCTATCTATTTGCTTTACCGCTCGTGCTGTTTAAGAATATGGGCGCTTGGGAAGCGATGGAGGCCAGCCGAAAGATTGTCAATAAAAAATGGTTTGCTTTTTTGGGTTTACTATTTGTTGCGGGCTTTATTGCTGGACTTGGCGTATTGTTGTTGGTCATTGGGCTTCTGTTTACAGTTTCTATGAGTAGCCTATCGATGTATGCTGCTTATGAAGACATTGTAGGCTTTGATAATGAAGATGAAGAAGATGATGAAATAGACCATTTGATTGCATAATCGAGTTGTTTCTCTGCAAAAAAGAAATAGCCGAATGTAGATACATTCGGCTATTTTTATCATAATAATTAAATTAATAAAATTTACCATAAAAGGCTATTTGGCATGATATTTATATATTATATGTTGTAAGAATAATTGTTCGTTTTATCTTGGCAAACATTTATCTTACAAAGTCCGTACTTTTGCGACGGTTTTTCTAACACGATTAAATTTTATAACATGAACATTACCGTAGTTGGTACCGGATACGTAGGATTAGTTTCGGGTACTTGTTTTGCTGAGACAGGCAACAACGTCATTTGTGTCGATATTGATGCAAAGAAAGTCGAAAGAATGAAAAATGGGGAAGTCCCTATTTATGAGCCAGGACTCGAAGTTCTTTTCGAAAGAAATACTCGCCAAGGAAGGTTGAGTTTTACAACAGATTTAGCGGAAGGCATTAAAGATGCTGAAGTTATTTTCTTAGCTTTACCGACCCCTCCAGGAGAAGGTGGTGCTGCAGACCTAAAGTATATCTTAGGAGTAGCAGATGACCTAAGCAAAATCATTACTGATTACAAGGTTATTGTGGACAAAAGTACTGTGCCTGTAGGTACAGGAGAAAAAGTACATGCAATTCTTGCAAAGAATTTGAGTACTGATTTGTTTGATGTTGTCTCTAATCCAGAATTTTTGAGAGAAGGAGTAGCGGTTGAAGACTTCTTGAAGCCTGACCGTGTTGTTATTGGTACAACTTCTGAGCGTGCTCAAAAAGTTTTAACGAATTTGTACGAGCCATTTGTTAGACAGGGCAATCCTATTTACTTTATGGATAAGCGTTCTGCTGAAATGACTAAATACGCTGCTAACTCTTACTTAGCTGCTAGAATTTCATTTATGAATGAGATTTCTAACTTGTGCGAAAGAGTAGGTGCTGATGTAGATAACGTTCGTAAAGGAATGGGATCAGATAGCCGTATCGGTAAGCGTTTCTTGTTTCCAGGAGTTGGGTATGGAGGAAGCTGTTTCCCAAAGGATGTACAAGCTTTAGCGATGACTGCAGATGAGTTTGATTATGATTTCAGAATTTTGAAGTCTGTCATGGCCGTCAATGCGGATCAAAAGAAGATTTTGTCCACAAAGATTAAGCGTTATTTCTTAGGAGACATGAAAGGTAAGAAGATTGGTATCTGGGGATTGGCGTTTAAGCCGAATACAGATGATATCAGAGAGGCGCCTGCGTTAGAAATCATCCAAGATTTATTGGATGCTGGAGCTACTATCGTTGCATACGATCCAGAAGCTATGGATAATGTGAAGAATGAAGTTTTTGGCGATAAGATTACTTATGCAAGTGAACCTTATGAAGTACTACAAGATATCGATGCCTTGGCTATCGTTACCGAATGGAGTGCTTTTAGAAATCCAGACTTCAGTATCTTTGGGGATAAACTAAAAGGTAAAGCTATTTTTGATGGCCGTAATTTATATTCTTTGAGAAAGATGAAAGAATTGGGTGTCTATTATGATAGTATGGGACGTAATAAAGTTGGATAATTTAACTTTATCAACCTGAAAATATAAGCCAGTTGTGATTCATCGCAACTGGCTTTTTTATTTTTATACTATCAGGTAATATCTGAACACCATAAAAAAAGGCATGCCGAAGCATGCCTTTTTTTAAGAGTGTATCAAGATTAGTCGAAATCAAATTTAATCCCTTGCGCCAAAGGCACATTTTTACCATAGTTGATGGTATTGGTTTGACGACGCATATAGGCTTTCCAAGAGTCCGAACCGCTTTCACGTCCTCCTCCTGTTTCTTTTTCTCCACCAAAGGCTCCTCCAATCTCCGCACCACTCGTTCCGATGTTGACATTCGCAATACCACAATCTGAACCACAACAAGAAAGGAATGCTTCCATCTCGCGCATTTCATTCGTCATGATTGAGGAAGATAGTCCTTGTGGCACATCGTTTTGTATTTGCATTGCATCTTCTAGTTTATCATATTTCATGATATAAAGAATCGGCGCAAAAGTCTCTGTTTTGACAATCGGCATATCATGCGTCACCTCCGCAATACAAGGCTTCACATAAGAACCCGAACCGTCATACTTCTTACCTTTCAAGACGCCTCCTGGTACTAAAAATTTACCCCCCTGCTCCTTGATAGCCTTTATGGTCGCTAAATACTTATCCACCGCATCTTTATCGATTAAAGGACCCATGTGCATCTTTTCATCTAAAGGACTACCGATTTTAATTTGCTTGTAAGCCTTCTTTAGATTCTTTTTCATCTTGTCATAGACACTTGAATGGATTATCAAACGTCTTGTCGAAGTACAACGTTGACCTGCTGTACCAACGGCTCCAAATACGGCACTGGTCATGACAATCTTAGTGTCAGCAGAAGGTGTAATGATGATGGCATTATTTCCACCTAATTCTAAAATGGTTCGTCCAAATCTAGCAGCAACAGCTTGCCCGACCTTTCTACCCATTGCAGTACTTCCCGTTGCCGAAATAAGCGGTACCCTTTTGTCAGCTGTCATGTATTGACCAACTACATAGTTACCATTGATGATGGTCGAAACGCCGTCCGGTATTTTATTCTCTTTTAAAACCTCTTGTAATAAGTTCTGACATGCAACACTACAAAGCGGGGCTTTTTCTGAAGGCTTCCAAATACAAACATCTCCTGCAACCATGGCAATCATGGCATTCCATGCCCATACAGCTACTGGAAAGTTGAAAGCAGATATAATCCCGACAATCCCTATTGGGTGCCATTGTTCATACATACGGTGGTTGGGACGCTCGGAATGCATACTTAAGCCGTAAAGCTGACGAGATTGACC
>JAJRQS010000198.1 GCA_024280135.1 Bacteroidota bacterium
AGAAGGTTGATACGATTTGAGGACAATGCCTGCTTGGTTTACACCATAATCAGGTAGTTGAGCCTGCGTATTTAGTGAAAACAAAAGTAAGAATGCAAAAAGAAAAGGTAATTTTTTTTCCATGAGCTGATTTTGAATAGTGAAAATTATTTGATTGGATAGACAAAAGGGGCTATGTTTTACAATAGCCCCTTTTTTCTATCAGAAAGTTGAGCTTACTTTGCTACTACAAAAGTAGTAGAAAATCCTTTATTACCAGACAAGATGCTAATGTCATAAGAGCCATTAACCAAACTTGTCAAGTCGATAGTTTGAGAATGAGCGCCTACAGGCACCTTACCAAGATTTTGAGTTAAAACTAAGCGACCTGCCATATCAACTACTTGAATGCTCAAAGGCATGCTTTCTGTAGTGGTATAATCAATCGTCAAGTAGTCAGTAGAAGGGTTTGGATACGTTTTTACATCATTAAGTGCAACGATGTCATTAGTACCGACAACCATGTCTGCCTCCATAGCTTGAAGAATGTAACTTTCGTCTTGAACTTCAATAAAAACAGAAGCTGCTAAATTTTCAAAATCTTCAACTGAATGTTGGATATCGTGATTGATATTATTTGCAGCTTGTCCATCAGTAGGCAATTTATAGTCCCCTTTAAATTCATAGGTATAGTCAAAATCATAAGTTGTACCTGCCACTTTACCTGCTAAGTCAACTCCTGCAGTCCCATTCCATAGTTTTTTTACAACATTATCAAACTCCGTTTCGTCATTTGATTTTACGTTCTTGGTTGTTGTCAGTTCTTTTATAGCGATCATCATGTTCGCTCCATCCAAATCCACAATTGCCGTATAAGAACCAAATACTCTAATGCTTTGATTTTCTGGATCTATTTGATAAGAAGCCGTAATATTAGCCAAGGCAGGTTCTGCCTGTGCAGTCGTAATATCTGACAACACCAGACTATTGGGGTTTAGTGTCTTTCCTAAACCGTCAATTTGAGTAGTAGGAATTGCATTAATTCCATAATGATTTCTTCTCTCCACTGTTTCAGCAGTTGTGTAAGGATCCCCTGTTCCTGGGAAATTTTGCTGATACTTCAAAAGAATTGGTTTATCATCCATTCCACCTACAATTGTCTTCACTTTTTCATTTCCTGGCTTACAAGGGCCACAAGTAGAACTTGTAAATACTTCAAAAAGGGAGTTTCTGGCAAAAGCTTGTTCTTTGTCGTATACAATCATTGTAAAACTCAGTGTATCATTTGTTGGATCCGCATCTGCTGCAAGACCATTTACATTAGAAACTATCGCATTAATATTCAACTTACCTGCTGGAAGTGGATTGGCTAATGTGATATCCACAGTGCTACCATGATAAAAAGCCGAAGCAGGAGTAATACTTTCTGTAATTGGGTCACCTCCATTAACAGTATAAGTTACATCAAAACTTTCTGTATAATTTCCGCTACAAAACACACCAAATGACATTGTTTTCCCTTCCGAAAATGCAGGGCTCAAATTATCCACAAGTGCTAAGTCTAAAAACTCGTCAGAAAAGCCATTCACTTCTATGTCGTCAATAAAAAGTAAGAACTTATCGTTACTATTATTCACATAGGCAAAACGCACAGTCATACCCATGTATGGCTTTAAATCTAAAGACCTTGTAGTTAATTCATTTGCTGCCTCTTCAGTCGTCATTACAGTAACAAAACTATCCACATCAGGCGAACCAGATGTACTAATTTTCAATAAGTATCCATCAAGGTAGTCTTTATCGGGAGCAAGTTCACTCCATGTTAATAGTAAATCAACATCAGCAGCTACCGTTGGAATCGTAATTTCGCTAGTAATCATCCAATCATCTGAAGTACCTGCAGGAGAGTACCAAGAAGTACTAGTTGCACTTCCAGCAGCATTGACCACCCATGCCTTATCAACATAACTCACATTAGGTGCTGGCGTATTTCCATCTCCATCTACAAGTACAAAATTATCAGGCATTCCATTAGAGAAATCCTCCCAAAAAGCGACCTGAGCCTGCAATTGGAAGGTAAAAAATGTTAAAAGTAAGAAAGTAAAAATCGAGCGATTCATAAGCGTCTGATTTAAGTAAAGAAAATTGTGAAACCAAAGATATGAAAAAAGCTAGAAGCCTAAAGCCAAAAAATAGATTATTCTTCATTTTGCCGATAGAAGACAATAAAAAACAGGTTGAGTCGTAGCCACTAAAAAGATCTACTTACAATTTTTGCACAACCCGTACAAATTCAAACTATGATGTGTTATTTTAAAGTCGATAAATTCTTCGACCATGGACTTCGTTTGTTGGATTCTGGGGTCACAAAACTCCTGTACTTGACCACATTTTGTACATATTAGGTGATCGTGCTGTTTAAAGCCGAGAGATTTCTCAAAAAGGGTGATGTTATTTCCGAATTGCTGTTTTTTCACTAAATCCACTTCTACTAGCAATTCCAATGTATTATAGACGGTTGCTCTACTGACTCGATAATTTTGTTTCTTCATATGCATAAAGAGATCCTCTGCATCCAAATGCCCTCCCAAGGTGTATATTTCCCTTAAAATCGCGAATCGTTCAGGCGTTTTGCGCAAGCCTTTTTCTACTAAAGCTTGTACCAAATGGTCAACCGCCTTCTCTATAAGGGTATTTTCTTGAGACATTTTATCTTTTTCTAACTTTATAACTGCTCATATAGCTTTTTGTTTACCTATCCTCCAAAGTACAACTTCACTTTTTTTCCCCCATGATGACATACTGATAATCCAAAGAATAATTATCTGTCAATAGGCGCTTAAAACCAGCCTGCTCAAGCATTTTTTCT
Source organism: Bacteroidota bacterium (assembly GCA_024280135.1). Lineage (GTDB taxonomy): Bacteria > Bacteroidota > Bacteroidia > Chitinophagales > Saprospiraceae > HyVt-613. The sequence goes on from JAJRQS010000198.1 coordinate 2,849, forward strand.
ACTGCTTGATAAGTTACGAGGTAATTCGCAAAGCCTTTTTTTACTTTACTTGCCTTTCGGTAATCGACTATTAAGATACGTCCTCCTGGTTTTAATCCTTTTTGTAGTCGTTCCAGATAAGTAACTTTGTCTTTTATGTACCCAAATGTATTGACAATTAATATGTCATCTACCTCATTAGGCTTTAGCTTTGGATCTAGCTTTCCGACCAATCTAGTCTCTAACTTAGCAGCTATTTCTGGCTCCAAAACAGCCATTTTCACTGAATCAATATATTTCACAAAACGAGAATCTATCTCCAATGCTAATACTTTAGCTGATTTTGGCGCAAGCCGAATAGAAAAATAACCCGTACCTGCCCCCACATCTGCAATGGTCTTACCCCTCATATCCCCTAGTATATTGAAGATAACATCTGGTTTTTGCCATACATCTCGATCTTTTGGCTCGTAAGTCTTCACGAGTTCATCAAAATTATTCTCTATTGTTGTATCCTTCTGTGCGGTAGTACAGCTTGCGCAAAAAAGCACGACACTCAAAGCCAATAAAACCACAATAGAAAAAAATCTTTTATCCATGCTGCAAGATACAAAAAACCATATAGCCTTTGAGCTATTGATATTATTTAATAGTAAATTAACATAAACGCGACGTAGGAAGCAAATAAACGCGACGTAGGAGCAAATAAACGCGACGTAGGAGCAAATAAACGCGACGTAGGAGCAAATAACCGCGACCAAAGGAAGCAAATAAACGCGACGTAGGAGCAAATAAACGCGACCGAAGGAAGCAAATAAACGCGACGTAGGAGCACATAAACGCGACCGAAGGAAGCAAATAAACGCGACGTAGGGAGCAAATAAACGCGACCGTAGGGAGCAA